>CALXAW010000028.1 GCA_944386375.1 uncultured Clostridia bacterium | reverse complement strand
ATATAGCACTTACTACAATTCCTAAAAAGCAAAATGGAATACTATAAATTCGTATTAAATTTAATACATAGGCAGTAAAACCATATGCATCTGATCCATATTTTTGCTTATAATCTTCTAAAGAATTTTCTGCATCTTCTTTTATTTCTACTAATTTGCTTTCTGTACTGTTATCTATTACTACATCTGTTGTTGTTGCATATGCATAATTAGAACATATAAATAGAAGCAATATTATTGCTATAAATACTATAAATAGAGCCTTTTTTTTCATCAATGCTGCTCCTTTCTTTTTGTTTGTTTATTCATTTATTTTTTCATTTTTCTACTTCTATATCATACAATAATATTTGTAAAATAGCAAGTAAAAAATATAAGTTTTATAAAAAAAGAATAAATATATAATATAGAGCTAATAAAGTTTTGAAATATTATATATATTATATATTTACTCTTTTAAATTCATATTTTGTTATATAAATACTCCATATATGTATATACTGAATTTGCCCAATTTTTGTCTGATGCATATTTTTTATTTATTGCAGATAATGTGCTTCCACTATAATATTTTCCACTTGCAGCTTGTCCATCATATATTTTTGTTCCTGGTGCATTTATATAATATTTTACAAATACTCTTGCAATTAAATCTATACATTCTGAATAGCTGGTAAAGCTATATGCTCCATTATATGGGTTAGAGTCATATGCTCCATAACCAAATAAATTATACTTACTTTTTGCAAGTTTAGATGTTCCCCATCCACTTTCGTGTATTCCAACTGCTGCAACAAATATTCCATTTATATTGTACTCTTCTTCTATTAGATAAAAATATTCTGAGTTGTTTTCAAATATTTTGTTTTTATCTTTGCTATCTGTTAAGGCTTTTTTAAATTCTTCTTGAGAAAATCCGCTAGGCTCATTTAAATTGATGTCAAAAGATAGTCCTTTTTTACCATTTGATTTTTTGGTTGTAGCTGGCTGTTTTTTAGGCTCTGCTGTTCCTATGTCTACAACTTTATCTATAGAAGATTTTACAACTTTAGCACTTATTTGCTCTTCTGATATTATTTCTCCTTTTTCATTATATGTTTTTTTAGTTATTATTTGTTGCGTTCCATTTCTTCCTTCTTGAGATATTTGTGTTGTTCCTTTTAGTAATTGGTCATTATTTCTATATTTTGTAATATATTCTAGTTCTGTTTCTTCTACTACTATTTCTTCCCTAGTTGATACTTGGGTATTTTTATTTATAATTGTTTCTAAATCAACTTTTTCTGCATTACTTATTTGTGTAGTATTTTGCTCCGTTTCTTCACTATAGGCATATGATATTTGCTTATCATTAAAAAGATAATAAATTCCTATAATAATTATCCAAGCAATAATTATTATCCCTATAATTAAATTACCTTTGTTTTTTTCTTTCGTTTTCATAATATCACCTATAATTATTTTAATATTTAACTCGATTTTTGTCAATAAAATAGGATTTGTTTTTTTGAGTGTATATAGAGAATATAGAGTTATGTAAGTCAAAATTTATATTTTATATTGGTTAATATTTTTGTATTACATTCCTCTAATATAAACAAATACTACACTATTTTATAATACTATTATAGACCCTTTCTATATTTGGGCAATAATTCTTAAATACATTTTTTAATTAATTCTTTTGTTGTCTCCTAGCATAATAGAATATCTTATATAATTTATCATTTTAGTATTAAAGTCATTTCCTTCTATATAATCCAGAGCATATTCTGATACTATAACATCATTATATCCTTTATTTTTTATTTCTTCTAATACCATTAATACTTTGATAGACTTCTCATTCTCTCTTAGTATAGGATAATGATCTTTGTTTCCATCATAAGCATGAATATGAATATTATTTAGCCTATCTAATAATAAATCAGATAAATTTGATACAGAATTATTATCTATAAGCTCATGCCCTATATCATATGTAAATTTCAATTTTTCAAACTTTTTTAAAATGCCCTCAATGTTTTCTTTCTTTATTCTCTCCAATCCATTTATATCATTTAAATTTTCTATACTTATTATAATTCTTTTATATCTTTTTATTTCAATATATTCATATATATGTTTTAAATATTGAACAGTTTTCGAAATACTTTTCTCAATACTTTCAGCATTTATCGGGTGAAAAACTACATTCAAAGAATCTTCGTAGATTTGAGTAATTTTATTTACAAAATCAAAATATTCTTCATATTTATTAATATTTATTAATGTTGGTGCATGTAATCTCAATAAGTATCCTTTATTTTTACAAATTCCAGCCAATTGTTTTAAATATACTAAATCATTGTCATATTTTATACTTACTTCAAATCCTTTTATTATATTGTTATTATCATACTTTTTTAGTAAACTAATTATCTCATTAGGGGTTATTTTAAAATGTCTATAATTTAAGCTTAATAATATTTTCATTTTAAATCCATATATTCCTTTTTTAATATACTATAAATTTTTTTATCATAATATTGTCCTTTGTAATATGCTGCTTCTCTTAGTGTTCCCTCATACTTTAATCCATTCTTCAGCATCACTTTTCCAGACGCAACATTTTCTTTAACATGTTCCATTTGAATTCTATGTAATTTCATAGTTTCAAAACCGAATTTTATTACTTCTCTTAATGCTTCAGTAGCATATCCATTATTCCAATAATCATAACTTATTGCATATCCAATTGCTGCACAATTTGATTTTGTATCCCATTTTCCAAAATCTATACTTCCTATCATTTTGTTGTTTTCCTTTAATTCTATAGCCCAAGAAGATAAGTTACCTTCATTATACCTTTCTATTCTTGAATTAATGAATTCTACCGCTTCGTTTCTATCATTATATGCATACCATGGTACATATTTATCAATATTTTTATTGCTTGCATATTCAAATAAATCGTCTACATCTGTTAATTTAAATTTTCTCAAAATTAACCTACTTGTTTCTAATGTAGGAAAATCCCCAAAAACATCTTTTATTTCCATTGCATTTCTCCTTATAATTTTTTCATTTATAAAACCAATATTATGTAGAATTATATTTTTTTAGCAATAATTTCATAAACATGCCAAAATTTCATATTACCTTTTACTGTTTTTTTATTATATTTTTTTTCTTTAAAATAAATTATTTCAAAATTTTTAAATAATTCTTTTAAATCCTGTTCTTCAACAAAACTTCTATCATTAACATTATGCCAGCCATCTTCTTTTCCTAAGAAGTTTCCTACAAAATAGCCATATGGTAAAATGCTTGTAGTAATTTTTTTACAAACATTTTCAAAATCCTTTGGATTACAAAAAAACAGACTCATATTGGCTAAGACTAAATCATATTTATTAAATGTAATATTTTCAAATTTATCTATAATTATTTCTAAATTGGATTTGTTAGAGATTCTTTCATTTAAAATTTTTATTACTTCTTTTTCTTTATCAATTGCAGTAACCTGATATCCGATGATTTAAAAGAAAAATTGCATCATTACCAGAACCGCATCCCAAATCTATTGCTCTTTTATCAACTTTTTTTATATCTAAATTCATATCAAAAAATTTTTTTAATATCAAACTAGGTCGTTCTATTTCCAATGATTTTTTATAGAACTCATTCCACTTTGTCATAAACTATAACTCCTATCATTATAATATAAGGTTCCAGTGCAAAATATTGACTGGAACCTTTGTGCACTTACTTCCAACACTGCGGATCTGGTGAATAAAAATCTCCTGTTGTACATTTAGCAACAGCAGGGCACCCCCTGCCCCACTAGTTTTTGTCAATAAAATTGTGGTGTTTGCTAAAAGTCTGTGCTAGATATAGTTGGGTATGAAAATACTTTGCCTCCTTCTGTGAATTGTCCAGATGCTCTATGTGTGCTATTCATGGTGTTTGCACCTTTTAGAAAGTATCTGTATTTGTGTTCTGCTGTGGCTTCTCCACCGCCTTGAACTATTGGGTCATCCCAAGTTGTATCTATGGCATACCAATTATTATTTAATTGTACATAATTCCATGCATGATTTTCTGTTTCTCCTTGTGAGTTTGTAGCAACTCCTACTATTATTACACAACTTATACCTGCTTCGTCTAATAAATATTTAAATGCTTTGGCATAGCCTTCACATACACATTCTTTTTGAACTAGTGCTCCATATAAATTATATATATTTGCTTTAGAAAGGCTTTGGTCATAATTTATTGTATCTACTAAATAATTATGAATTTGTCCTACTTTATTATAGGCATCTCCTGTTATTCTTGATAATATGCTGTTTTTTACTTGCTCTATTTGCGCTTGGCATTGTTCTACATCTTCTTTTGATGTAAACCCTTCTGCTAAATAACTTACTCCATTGTCATTTGCTATATAGACATTATAACTCACATCATTTCCTCTTGTTATTGTTTGTATGTTTAAGTACATTTTTGTTGGGTCTATATAGAAAATATCTGGATTGTCATATGTAAATGCTTCTACAGCAGATTGATAATAGTCTCCTAAAACTTCTTGCCCATTTGAACCAGATAACACATCATAAAAGTTGTTTCCAAATTCTATAGCATATGTTCCTGTTTTCATATTGTCTTTGTTTGCTTCTAGTCCATCATATATTTGTTTAGAAACATCTTCTAATTGGTCATAAAAATAATGTGTTGTTGATGCAGCACTTTCGTATTCTACATTTTGAAAAGTATCTTCTGAATTTACTAGTTCTTGTGCTACTACTTGAGGTGTTGATACATTTTCTTTTGCTTCTTGTATTTTTGCAAAATTTGCATTTAAACTAAGCTCTTCTCCTAAATTTGCAAATAATTGATTATATACATTAAACCCTAATAACCCTATACATACTAATAGAGCAATTATTAGAGATATTAATAGCCCTGTTACAAACTTACCTTTCATTAAAGCCTCCTATTTGTATAAAAATTTATTATAAATTTATTATAACATTATTTTTTTATAAAAGATAGATAAAAGTATAAATTTATTAAATTTGAAAATACTACTAAAAAATACTATTGTTAGGAGTAAAATATGGGGATAAAAAACTTTTTAACCAATATTTTTAAATATGAACCTAAAGAGCCTTATGACTTTTCTATAATAAATGATAAAAACGAACAAGTTTTAGAAAAAGATAGTTTAGAAAACAATAATATTTATAATAATTTAAGTGTAAACTTGGATTATATAAAAACAAGATACAATATTTTAATAAATAGTGACATAATTTTAAGAGAATTTACCTTAACTGCTAGAGGTAAACAATATAATGCTTTTATTTTATTTATAGATGGTATGGTTGATTCTAATATAATAAATGATTTTGTTTTAGAGTCTTTAATGCTAAAAAACAAGTCTAATTTGTATAACGGAAATGAAAACAGGGTAATTTCTGAGGCAATAACTAATAATATAACAGTTAGAAAAGTTAAAAGATTTGATTTAGTAGATTTTATATATAATAGCCTTATTCCTCAAAATAATGTAAAAATAGTTTCTACTTTTGACGAGATTATTGCTGGTGTAAACTCTGGAAACTGTGCATTGTTTATAGATACAATTGATAAAGCTTTTAATATAGATGTAAAAGGTTTTAAACAGAGAAGTGTTAGTACACCTAATAATGAGGTTGTAATAAAAGGACCACAAGAGGCTTTTGTAGAGAGTATTAGAACTAATACCTCTTTACTTAGAAGAATAATAAATAATGAAAATTTAGTTATAGAAAGCTTAAATATTGGCAAAATTAGTAAAACTTATTGTGCTGTATGCTATATGCACAATATTGCAAATAGTAATTTAGTTGCTGAAGTAAAGTTTAGGCTAAATAATTTGTCTATAGATAGTTTGCTTTCTTCTGGGCAACTTTTGTATTTAATATATGTTAATAGCCAATTTGGAATACCTCAAATTTTATCTACCGAAAGGCCAGATAAATGTACAAAATATTTGATGCAAGGAAGAGTTATAGTATTAGTAAATGGTAACCCTTATGCATTAATTATGCCTGCTACATTAATTGATTTTATGTCTTCACCGGAAGATACTAATTTAAAAGTGTTATTTGGCAATTTTTTAAAGTCACTTAGATTTATTGCAGCTTTTTTAACTTTATTATTGCCTGGAATTTATATAGCAGTAACAAGCTTTCACCAAGAAATATTACCAACAGAATTATTATTTTCTATTTTGGCTGCTAGGCAATTTGTGCCATTTCCAATTATTTTTGAGTTATTGGTTATGGAAATATCTTTTGAATTGATACGTGAAGCTGGTTTAAGAGTTCCATCACCTGTTGGTCCTACTATTGGAATTGTTGGTGCTTTAATATTAGGAGATGCAGCTGTAAATGCAAATATTGTAAGTCCTATTTTGATTATAATTGTTGCAATAACTGGTATTGCCTCTTTTGCAATTCCTGACTTTTCTTTTGGGTTTCATTTAAGAGTTTTTAGATTTTTCTTTATTATTTTAGGATTTACTGCAGGATTTTTAGGTATTGGTTTAGGTATATTTATATATATTTCTATGTTATGTAATTTAAGTTCTTTTGGTGTACCATATACTGTACCTTTTGCTCCAACAGGTGATAGCAAAAAAAATGGGTATTTTATCCCTCCTATTTGGAAACAAGAGTATAGAGCAAGCTATTTATCTCCTAAAAAGGAAAAATCTCAAGATAAAGTTAGTAGAAAGTGGAAAAAAGATATATAATTAATCTTTATATCTTTTTGTAAACAGAAAGGGATGTAATAAAAAATATGGATAAAATTAAATTAAGTAATTTTGAAGCTATTTCTTCAATTCTTATTATAACAATATCTCATTCTATTTTAACATTACCTAAAACAATAATAAGCTCTACTGGTGCTGCTTCTATATTAAATATAATTTATGTTAGCTTTATTGCTTTTGTTGTTGTTTTATTAATTAGCAAACTTTTAAAAAAGTTTCCAGGTCTTGATATAATAGATATTTCGGAACTACTTGGTGGCAAAGTATTAAAAGTAGTAGTCGGTGTTATGTTTTTAATATATATAACATTTATATCTTCTGTGCTTTTACGTACATTTGCAAATTGTTTGCAAATAGTATATTACCCGATGACAGATTTAATTTTTATAATATCATTATTTATAATAGGTGTTGCTATAGCGTGTCATTTTAACTTTGACTCTGTTTTTAGAAGTAATACTTTAATAATACCAATAGTTATTTTGAGTATTATATTTTTATTTATTGCCAATACTAAACATTTTAACTTTAGCAATATTTTTCCTATATTTGGTAGTGGTATAGATGCAACTTTTATAACAGGTGCAAGTAATATTTTTGCATTTGGTGGAATTGCTTTTTTATATTTATTGCCATCTAAGCTAAAAAATTCTAACCAATTTAAAAAATTATCTATAATATCAATTGCTATATCTTCTGTTTATTTATTGCTAACTATTGCAAGTATTTTGTTTATGTTTAACCCAATGTCTTTTACAAATGAATTATTACCTTTGTATTCAGCAGTAAGATATATAGAATTTGGAACATTTTTTCAGAGGTTAGATTCGGTTTTTTTATTAATTTGGATATTATCATTTTGTTGTTATTTAGGTACAGCAATAAACTTTTCTATGAGTACTTTTAAAAAAATAACCAATATAAAAAATAGTAAGTTAATAATATTTCCTTTTGTTTTAGTTATATTAGCTTGTAGCTTAGTTCCTAAAGATGAATCTATTACTATTTTTTTAGAAAGTACTGTTTATAAATATGCGTTTTTAATATTTATTATTGCCTTTTGCCTATTACTACTATTTGCAGCTAATTTAAAACGCAGAAAGGAGTGATTATTTGAAAAACATAATTAAATATATATTTTTGTTTATTTTAATTGTAATTTTTGTATATGCATTTTCTTCTTCTTATAAATCGCAAACTATTGATAATTTAGCATATGTTATTGCTATTGGAGTAGACAATGCAGACAATAATAAAATAAAAGTAAGTTTTCAATTTATAGAAAATTCTGTATTTTCGGATAGTGGCTCTTCTGATAGTTCTAGCACAATAATTGACACTGTAGAGGCTTCTTCTATTGATACTGCTATAAATTTACTAAACACATATATAGGAAAAGAAATAAATTTGGCTCATTGTAAGGTTGTAGTTTTTTCCGAAACTGTAGCTACAAATGGACTTTCTGACCATGTATATAGATTAATAAATAATTCTCAACTTAGACCTACAACTAATATAATTGTTAGTAGATGTGATGCAAAATACTATATAGAAAATTCTACATCAAAATATGAAAAGGTAATAACAAAATATTATGATATATTTCCAAAGTCAGCTGATTATACTGGATATACTGCAAATGTTACAATAGGTGACTTTTTTAATAAGTTAAATAATAATGATTCAAATCCTGTAGCCATACTAGGAGGAGTAAATACAAAGACTACAGAAAGTGCACCACAAGAAGATACATCTTCTCAAAATGAGGATTTTAATATTCTTGCAAATGAATCTTCTATAACTGGTGACAGAGGTACAGAAAATATAGGTTTAGCAATATTTAAAAAAGATAAATTAGTTGGAGAGCTTTCTGCAATAGAAACACTTTGCCATTCACTTATAACAGGTAAAACAAATAGTTTTCTTATATCTATACCAAACCCAGAAAATACAGAAAAAAATATAGATATTTCTGTTTCGGATGTTAAAGACGAAAATGTAGATATAGATATTTCTAATGGTTCTCCATATGTATTTTTGAATTTAAAACTAGAAGCTAGAATTTTATCTATCGAAAATAATAAAAATTACTTAGAGAGTAATTATCTTAACATGGTTTCTGAAAATGCTAGCAAATACCTAGAAGAACGAATAACAGAATATTTGTATAAAACCTCCACAGAACTTAACTCTTGTGTTGATAATTTTTACCCACATGTTATAGGTAAATTTTTAACTTTTGAAGATTGGAAAGCATATAACTGGACATCAAATTATCAAAATTGTTTTTTTGATGTAGATGTAAATATAAATATAGTTTCTAGTTTATTATTAACAGAAAATAATTAGAAAGGCATGTAATTTATATGAATACTTTTTTTATAAATATTATATTTTTAATTATAACTTTTTTTATTTTAGGTAATACAATTAGTTATGGTATATATGAATTTAAAACCGAAAAAAACTATTTTGGCGGTATTTGTGTTATAGCTTTTTCGGTATTTTCTGTTGTTTTTAGTAATATTGTAGTATGGATTAGATAATCTTTTTTACAACAAATGTTTACAAATTCTTTTTCTTAATATACAATGTAGTTACAACTAAAATATTATTATTCCAAGAAAAATTTATAGGAGGAAACTAATGAAAAAAAGAAATGAATTAAGTTATAAAGATTTAAAAGTTGTATGTGATGAAAATATTTTTAATTTTGAGACAACCGAATCACTTGAGCCACTTACCTCTGGTATTGGACAAGACCGCGGAATACATGCTTTAGAATTTGGTGTAAATGTTCATGTAAAGGGATTTAATATATATATAGAAGGTCCTACTGGTGTTGGAAGAACAATGTATACTAAAAACTATTTAGATAAAATATCTTTAAAGAAAAAAATACCACATGATTGGTGCTATATATATAATTTTGAAAATCCAAATGAACCCATAGCTGTCGAACTACCTGCTGGTCAAGGCAAAGAGTTTAAAGAAGATATGGATGGCTTTATAAAAGAAATTAAAAAAGATATAAAAAAGACTTTTAATGCAGAGGATTTTGAAAAGGAAAAGGCTTTAATTAAAAAAGATTATGAAGAACAAAGAACAATTTTAATGAATAACCTAAGTCAAGATTGCTTAAAATACAATTTTCATGTTAGAAGTGCACAAAATGGTATATATATGATGCCAATTGTTAATGGTAAAGCAATTGAAGAAGAAGAGTTTGAGCAATTAAATGAAGAATTAAAACATGAATATGAAGAAAAGTCTGTTATTGTTCAAGAAAAAATAATGGAAGCAATTACACAAATAAAACAAATAGAACGTCAATCTGATAAAAAAATCTCTGAGTGGCAGTCTAATGTTGCTTTACTTACAGTAAATGTACACATTAATTTTATTAAGTCAAAATATAAAAGAAATAAAAAAATAAATAAATTTTTAAATGATGTAAAAGCCGATGTTTTAAAAAATATACCTACTTTTTTAGAAGAAGACCATATTCAACATCAACAGCATCCAGGTCAACCAGCAATGAAAAAGCCTGATCCTTGTTTAAATTATAGAGTTAATTTATTTGTGGATAATAGTAATTTAAATGGTGCTCCTGTTGTTATGGATACAAATTATTCTTATCATAATATATTTGGAAAATTAGAATACGAGAACTATTATGGTGCACTAAAAACAGATCATACTATGTTAAAAGCAGGACTTTTACAAAAAGCAAATGGTGGTTATATTATATTTCAAGCTAAAGACTTACTTGCAAATGGAATATGTTATGAAAATTTAAAAAAGGCTTTACGTGTTGAACAAATAAGTATAGAAAATACTGCTGACCAACGTTCTTCTATGGTTATGGTTTCTCTTAAGCCAGAGGCAATTCCTCTTGATGTAAAAGTAATTATTATAGGAGATGCAAATATTTATCATACACTTTTAACCATGGATTCTGATTTTAGAAAATTATTTAAAATAAAAGTAGAATTTGAAGATGATGCACCAATTACACAAGATAATGTAAATAAGTTAGCACGTATTGTGCATGGTTTTTGTGTACAAGAAGGTTTGCCTCATTTAGATAAAAATGCAATGGCACGTATTGTAGAGTATTCTTCTAGACTTGCAGGAGATAATACTAAACTTTCAACAAGATTTAATGACATAACCCAAATTGTGGGCGAAGCTGGCACATTGGCACATTTAAATAGGTCTAAAATAGTAACAGAAGATTATATTAAAAAAGCTCTTATTCAAAGAATAGATAGAGTAAAAAAATATGACACTAAATATATGGAAATGATAAAAGAAAATTCGCTTTTAATAGACACTTCTGGTTACAAAGTAGGAGAATTAAATGGGCTTACTGTTATGAGTATTGGAGATTATACATTTGGTAAACCTGCTAAAATTACTGTAAATACTTATACAGGTAAAACAGGAATTGTAAATATAGAAAGAGAAGTTGAACTTTCTGGTTCTTCACATTCTAAAGGTGTATTAATACTTTCTGCATATTTAGGAGAAATGTTTGCACAAGATATTCCACTTTGTTTAACTGCAAGTATTTGTTTTGAGCAATTATACAATGGCGTAGATGGAGACAGTGCTTCTAGTACTGAATTATATGGCTTACTTTCTAGTTTGTCTGGAATACCTATAAATCAATCTATTGCAGTTACAGGTTCTGTTAACCAAAAAGGCCAAATTCAACCTATTGGTGGAGTTAATGAAAAAATAGAAGGCTTTTTCCAAATTTGTAAAATGCGCGGTTTAGATGGTACACATGGTGTTATGATACCTATACAGAATGTAAAGAATTTGCAACTTTCTGACGAAGTTGTAGATGCTGTTAAAAATAAAGATTTTCACATTTATTCTATTTCTACTATAGAAGAAGGTATAGAGCTTTTAACAGGTGTTCCAGCAGGTAAAAAAGACTCAAATGGCAAATTCCCTGCAGGTACTGTAAACTACCTAGTATATGAGAAGCTAAAAAAATACGCAGATATAAGTCAAACATTAGATATAAAGTAGTAAAAGGCCACATTTTAAATGTGGTCTTTTGCTACTTTTATTAAATTTGTAAAAAGCGGTGCTGGCTTGTTTGGACGTGACTTAAGCTCTGGATGAAATTGACAAGCAATAAAATATGGATGTTCTTTTATTTCTACAATTTCTACTAACATACCATCTGGTGAAGTACCAGAACATATTAGACCTGCTTTTTCTAAACTTTCTTTATATGTATTGTTATATTCAAACCTATGTCTATGTCTTTCTGAAATTTGTTCTGTTTCGTAAACCTTATATGCTAAGCTATCTTTTTTTATTGTGCATGGATATGCTCCAAGCCTCATAGTTCCACCCATTTTATCTATATATTTTTGGTCTTCCATAATGTGAATTACTGGGTTTTTACAATCTTCTTTAAATTCTGCTGAATTTACATCTTCTAATTTTAATACATTTTTTGCAAACTCTACTACAGCCATTTGCATACCTAAGCATATTCCTAAAAATGGAATATTGTTTTCTCTTACATATTTAATTGTTTCTATTTTTCCTTCTATTCCTCTATTTCCAAAACCTCCAGGGACTACTACTGCATCAATGTCTTTTAGTTTTTTTGCTACATTTTCTTTATTTATAGTTTCTGAATCAATTAATTTTATATGTACATTTACCTTATTTGCAAAACCTGCATGATGCAAGCTTTCTATAACAGATAAATATGAGTCTTCTAATTTTACATATTTACCAACAATAGCAACATTTACACTATCTTCTGGCTTGATTTCTCTTATGTCTGCAATCATATCTTCCCATTTTTTATTATTTGGCACATGTTTTTCTAATTTTAAATGGTTACAAACCTCTCTTGCTAGACCTTCTTCTTCTAACATTAATGGCACAGCATATAAATTATCTGCTGTTTTATTTTGTATTACACTAGTTTTTCGTACATTACAAAACATTGCCAATTTTTCTCTTATTTCATTTGGTATGTCTCTTTCTGTTCTACAAACTAGTATATCTGGCTTAATTCCCAAGCTTTGCAATTCTTTTACAGAATGTTGTGTCGGCTTAGATTTTATTTCATTTGAACCTGTTATATATGGAAGTAATGTTACATGTATATATGCAACATCTTCTGGGTTCTTTTCTAACCCAATTTGCCTTATTGCTTCTATTATAGCTAGTCCCTCTATATCTCCTACTGTTCCACCTACTTCTGTTATAACAATGTCTGTATCTTTAAAACTATAAATTTTTTCTTTTATTTCATTTGTAATATGTGGTATAACTTGTACTGTTTTACCTAAATAATCGCCCCTTCTCTCTTTAGAGATTACATTAGAATATATCTTTCCCATTGTTATACTTGAATTATGTGTAAGGTTTTCATTAATAAATCTTTCATAATGCCCTAAGTCTAAGTCTGTTTCTGCCCCATCATCTGTTACAAAAACTTCTCCATGCTCATATGGACTCATTGTTCCTGGATCTACATTTATATATGGGTCAAATTTTTGTATTGTTACTTTATACCCTCTATTTTTTAAAAGCCTTCCTAATGAAGCAGCAGTTATACCTTTGCCTAAACCAGATACAACTCCACCTGTTACAAAAATGTATTTTGTATTCATACAATACTCCCTTCAATATATAATTTTCTTTATTATAGCAATCCATAAATCCTTAGTCAACAATTAACGACAACTTGTACTTGGTAAATTATATTTAACTTTTTAATTGAACTATAATTTTTTATATCATAGTGAAGTGTACTTCCCTATGATATAAAGCCGCTTTGCTCCAATGTTGTACCTAAACATTAATCTTCTAATAAAAAGTCTATTATATTTTTAACTTTTATTCCATTGTAATCTTTATTTATATTTATATCCATTGTTAAAATTGTTTTCTCATAATTATCTTGTATACTTTCTAAACTTCTTAATTCTCTTTCTCTAACGGAATCCTCTTTAATACTTTGAGTAACTTGGTAATATTTTATTTCATTTGGATTTTCTGCAACAAAATCAACTTCATAATCAAGTGTTTTACCAATACTAATTTTATATCCTCTTCTCAATAATTCTAAGTAGACAACATTTTCTAATAAATGCCCTTCATCAATATTTCTAAAACCTAAAATTATATTTCTTAAACCTGTATCTGCTATATAATATTTCCCTAAAGTTTTTAGTAATGCTTTACTCCTTATATCACTTCTATCTGCTTTGTATACTATAAAAGCATTTTCTAACATTTTTAAATAATTATCAATTGTTAAATGATTTGATTTTTCTACTATTTTATTACTATTTAAATAATCACTTATTTTATTAGCTGATATCTGGCTTCCTATGTTAGCTGA
>CALXAW010000027.1 GCA_944386375.1 uncultured Clostridia bacterium | reverse complement strand
GAAACAGATGTAGTTATTGCTAAAAATTATTTAAAGAAAGAAGAACTAGAACAATTAGAACTTATTGTTTCAGCTTTTCTAGATTTAGCTGAAGCAAGAGCAAAAAGAAATATTCCAATGACTATGGAAGACTGGGCAAATAGAATAGATAAATATTTATTATCTGATGATAGAGACATATTAAAAGATGCAGGTAAAATATCTCATGAAATTGCAAAAGAAAAAGCTATTTCCGAATTTGAAAAATATAGGGTAATACAAGATAAATTATACAAGTCTGATTTTGATAAATTAATAGAAAGTAGTGAAAGTTAAAAAAGTAAATATTGTTACAAAATAAACACTTCTCTCATATTATAGTAAGAAAACTATAATGAGGGGAGTTTTAATATGGCTAAGATAATTGTTTTTAATAATGATACTGATAAGATGGAAACATATTATAGAGGAGAATATGAACCCATGCCATACAATACAAATGGAACATTAAAAGTAAATGAATTTAGAGGTTCAAGTAAAAGTAATATATTATGGACAACTAAAAGAGCTATGCAGTCTTGGAATAGTCAAAGATACATTTATGGAGCACCAATATATGTAGGATTTGCTTTTAAAAGACCATATGAACGGTGGGCATGGCACACAAAGTCAACACTATGCGGGAGTTGCATTTGACGTAGGGCAAAACTTAAGTAATTCGCAAAGAGCGGTATTAAGAAATAGTGCTTCGAGCTCTGGCTTATGGACATATGTAGAACCAGTTTCTATTTCGCCTACATGGGTGCATTTTGATAAGCGTTTCCGGGCGTCCGGCTTGTTCTACAGGAGGATATCCATTAATAAAAAGAGGAAGTGTAAGCAATTATGTACTAATTGCACAAGATGATTTGAATACATTAGGATATTCAACAGGTGGTTTAGATGGTATATTTGGAAGTAGAACTCAAAGTGCAGTAAGGAGTTATCAAGCAAAAGTGGGACTGTCTGCAGATGGTATTGTTGGATGTAATACATGGCGTTCTTTGCAAGAAGCTGTTGTTGGAACAGGTGCTACAAGCACAACAATAAATTAATTATATATTTTTAAATATTAAAATATTGATAAAACAATATAAATATGATATGCTAATATACAACAAAACAAAACAGAGGAGAATCTTTGTTATGAGAGAAAAAATAAAAGAAAAAGAAAAAAAATTAGTAAATAGTTTTAAATATGCAATTTGCGGAATAAAAACAGCAATAAAAACAGAGCAAAATATGAAAATACATGTATTAATTTTGTTGGTTGTTGTATTAGCTGGGGTTATGCTAGACATTAGCAAAATAGAATGGATAATATGTATAATTTTATTTGGACTTGTAATATCAGCAGAACTTGTAAATACTTCGCTTGAAGCAATAGTAGATATTGTAAAACCAGAAATGCATCCTAAAGCTAAAATAGCAAAAGATGTAGCAGCAAGTAGTGTTTTAGTAATGGCCGTTGCAGCTGCAATAGTAGGACTAATTATATTTGTGCCAAGATTTATACAATGTTTTAATATATAAGGTGATTAAGATAAAAATCTTAATCACCTTAAAATAAGTCATCCATAGTGTAAAGACCAGGTTGTTGTTTAACTATAAATTCGGCAGCTTTTAAAGAGCCAGCGGCAAATACATCTCTTGTATGGGCAATATGAGTGATTCTTAAAGTTTCAAATTGATTAAAAAAGTTAACAGAATGTTCACCAACAATATTACCACCACGCAAAGAAGCAATACCTATTTCATCTTTTTGACGTTTTCCTTCTCTTCCATATACTATTTTTCGTGGCTCATCAAGTCCAGAATTAATAGAATCAGCAAGCAGTTTTGCTGTACCACTTGGAGCATCTTTTTTTCTATTATGATGTACTTCTACTATTTCAATATCTGAGTCGCTAAGTTGATTTGCTAATTTTTTTAAAGTATTTTTTAACAAAGCTACTTCAAAAGACATATTAGCAGACTTAAAAACTGGAATCACTTTAGAAGCTTTATTAATTTCTTTTTCATGTTCAGGTGTAAATCCAGTAGTAGCTATAACTACTGGAACTTTAAATTCAGTAGCAAATTTAAGCATTTGCATAGTTCCTTCTGGAGAAGAAAAATCAATTACTACATCTGCTCCACACTCCCAAGAATTAGTACTATCTATATCAATTCCACATAAATATTCAAGAGTTTCAGAATCTTGCAATAAATTTCTAACTACACTTCCCATATAGCCAGAACATCCCCAAACAATTACTTTAATTTTTTCTTTCATATAACCACGATCCTTTCTTATTAAAAAAGATTATAACATATAAGTAATAAGGTGTAAATATATTTAAAAATTCACATTTAAATAAAGGTGTAGCTAAAGTTATTAATATAAAAGCAGCTCAACTACATAATCCCTCCTACAGATAAAAGTATAGCAATGAGTTTGTTAAAATAAAATGAACTAATAACAGTAATTAATTGGAAGAATAGAATTAATTATAGTATTTGTAATAGGAAACGTAGCATTACTTTTGCGAACAACTACTTTTAATATGTAAAATTAATAAAAAAATTAAAAAAAATTTAAAAAAAGCTTGCAAATATAAATAAGTTGTATTAAAATTAAATCGAAGTGGAGAAAAGTGGTTTAAAGTGGTAGAAAAAGGAACGAGGTGAAATTCAATTGCTAATAGGCGAATATGAGCATTCTTTAGATGCAAAAGGCAGATTAATAATGCCTGCAAAATTAAGACAAGACATGGGAGAAAAGTTCATCGTAACAAAAGGTCTAGATGGATGTTTATTTGCTTTTTCACAAAATGAGTGGTTGAATTTCGAAACAAAATTAAAAGCATTACCACTTTCAGATAAGAATGCAAGAAATTTTGTGAGATTTTTCTTATCTGGTGCAACCGAATGCGAAATAGACAAGCAAGGAAGGTTTTTAATTCCAAATAATTTAAGAGTAGCAGCCAATTTAGAAAAAGAGGCAGTTATAATTGGAGTTGGAACAAGACTAGAAATATGGAACAAAGCAACATGGCAAAAATGTGACGAAAACATATCAGCAGATGAAATTGCAGAAAATATGTCATTACTTGGTATATAACTTGCAAAAGTTTATATAAACCCACTAAAGATAAAAATTTAAAGTTACAAAAGACAAATGTACAAAAGATAAAAACTAAAGTTACAAAAGATAATTAAACAAAAGATAAAAAGAAACAAAAGATAAAAATACAAAAGAAAAAAGTAAAAAAATACTAAAGTTTTTAAATAAACAATAGAAAAAATTTAATAAACAAAAGAATGTCATGAATAAAAGTGGTACATAAAAATACCACACTCCAATTGCAAATGTACAAAATCTATAAAGTTTATGTACAAGCTAGGAGATTATTAACTGGCATTTTTTATACAATGGGAACAAACGATTTTCCTATTCAATAAAAAATAATATTGCGCAGAAAATTGCATAGCAATTTTTCGCGTCGACAAATCTTTACACTTTTTCGAGAACTTAAATATATATAGTTAAATTAGAAAAGTATAGGAAGATTTGCCTAGGAAGTTCTTAGAACTTCCTACTTGCCAGTTATATAAAAAGTTGTTTTATTATCAAATAGAGGTGAAAAAGTGGAGTTTAGGCATGAACCTGTTTTACTCAAAGAATGTATAGACGGATTAAATATAAAAAAAGATGGAATATATGTAGATGGAACTTTAGGTGGAGCAGGTCACAGTGAAGCAATATTGCAAAAACTAGGGCAAAAAGGTCAATTATTAGGAATAGATAAAGACAAAGAAGCGCTAAATTTTGCAAAAGAAAAATTAAAAAAATATCCTAATGTAAAATATATACATGGAAACCATGACAACATAAAAGAAATTTTAGAAACTTTAGGTATAGAAAAAGTAGATGGAATATTGTTAGACTTAGGAGTATCTTCATATCAGTTAGATAACAAAGAAAGAGGTTTTAGCTATTTAGGAAATAACAAACTAGATATGAGAATGGACAAAAACCAAGAGCTTACAGCAAAAATAGTCGTAAATACATATAAAGAAAAAGAATTAGCAGATATAATTTACAATTATGGAGAAGAAAAATTTTCAAGAAAAATAGCCAAAAATATATGTGAATATAGAAAACAAAAAGAAATTGAAACAACAGAAGAACTAGTAAAAATAATAGAAAAATCAATACCAGCAAAAATGCAAAAAGATGGACATCCAGCCAAAAGAACATTTCAGGCAATTAGAATAGAAGTAAATAACGAAATAAAACCATTGCAAAAAACGGTAGAAGATTGCATAGATGTATTAAATAATGAAGGAAGGTTATGTATAATAACATTTCATTCATTAGAAGACAGAGCAGTAAAAAATGCGTTTATACAAGCAGAAGGAAGATGCACATGTCCTAAAGATTTGCCATATTGTATATGTGGCTGTGAATCTAAAGGAAAAATAATAACTAAAAAACCAATAATACCTACAAAAGAAGAACAAAGCAAAAATTCTAGATCAAAAAGTGCAAAACTAAGAATTTTTGAAAAAAAGTAAATACACCCAAAGGAGGTGAAAACTTATGGCAAGAACAGTATATGAATTTGAAACAAGCCCTAGAAAATTAGAACCAAATTATAAGTCACAAAAAAAGAAAAAAGGGCTAGAAGTAAAAAAAACTGCACCAAGACAAGCACCACATATATCCAAAGAAGAAAAAAGAAAAAAAATGAAGCAAACTTTAACAGTACTTGCTTTATTTGTCGTTCTTGTTGCCATAAGTTATAGAAACTCCCAAATAAACGAAAAATTTAACGAAGTGCAAACCCTAAAAACAGAACTTGCATCTATTCAAAAAGAAAATGAGCAATTAGAAGTAAGTATAGAAAATAGTTTAAATTTAAATAATTTAGAACAAGCAGCAAAAGAAAAATTAGGAATGCAAAAACTAACTAATAAGCAAACAGTATATATAGAACTTCCGAAAAAAGACTATGTAAAATCAGCAACTGAAGAAGTACAAATTGAAGAAGACGGTAATTGGTTTACAAACCTAATAAATAAAATATTCAATAGATAGTATTATTTATTGAATATTTTTTTTGTATGCCACATAAAATGTAAAGAAAATATACAAAGGAGGATTATTATGTGGCATACATTAAGAATAGGAGAAATTGTAAGAGACTTTAAGACAAGCATTAATTATGGTTTAAATGACGAGGAGGTAGCAAAAAGAAAAGAAAAATATGGCAAAAACATATTAAAAGACAAGCCAAAAGAAAATTTAATAATTAGATTTTTAAAACAATTTAATGATTTTATGATAATAATACTAATAATAGCTTCTATAATATCTGCTGGTGTTTCGTACATTCAAGGTGAACAAGATTATTTTGACTCATTAATAATTATAGCAATAGTAATTTTAAATGCAATAATGGGCTTAGTACAAGAAGCAAAAGCAGAAAAATCAATAGAAGCATTAAAACAAATGACACCACAACTAGCAAAAGTAATAAGAAACAAAAAAACAATGCAAATAAATGCACAAGAACTTGTACCAGGAGACATTATAATATTAGAAGCAGGAAATAATGTACCCGCAGATTGTAGGCTTATAAATACATATAATTTAAAAATAGAAGAATCATCACTAACAGGAGAAAATGAGCCAGTATTAAAAGATGAAAATGCGATATTAAAAGCCGAGGCACCAATAGGAGATATGACCAATATGGCATTTATGGCAACAGTAGTAGTAAACGGACATGGTACAGCAATAGTTGTAGATATAGGAATGAATACAAAAGTAGGTAAAATTGCAAATATGATAATTCAAGACGAATCACCAGAAACACCAATTCAAAAGAAATTAGGAGAAGTAGGAAAAGTATTAGGTATAGCCTGTTTAGCTATTTGTGTAATAGTATTTATTATAGGCTTATTAAAAAGAATCGAACCAATAGAAATGTTTATGACATCTGTAGGACTAGCGGTGGCCGCAATTCCAGAAGGACTACCAGCAATAGTTACAATTATGCTATCAATAGGTGTAACAAAAATGGCAAGAAAAAATATAATAATACGTAAATTACCAGCAGTAGAAACTTTAGGAAGCAGTAAAGTAATTTGTTCAGACAAAACAGGTACATTAACACAAAACAAAATGAAAGTAGTAGAAATAAAATCATATAATAAAGATTTGGCAATAGAATTAGGCACAATGTGTAATGATTGCCAAATAATATATAAAAACAAAGAGCAAGAGATATTAGGTGACCCAACAGAAATAGCAATAGTAAAAGCAGGACTAGACATAGGAAAAAATAAAAGTGAGTTATACACAAAAATGGAACGAATTGGGGAAATACCATTTGATTCTACAAGAAAGATGATGACAACAATACACAAAGCAGAAAATAAATATAGAATAATCACAAAAGGAGCGCCAGATGTATTAATAAATAAATGCACAAAAATATATAAAAACGGAAAAATAGTAAGCTTAAGCGAATCAGAAAAGCAACAAATACAAAAAGAAAACATAAATATGGCAAACAATGCCTTAAGAGTAATTGCATTAAGTTATTTAGATATAGAAACTTTGCCAAATAAAATAGAACAAAGCACAATAGAAAATAATTTAATATTTGTAGGACTAATAGGAATGATAGATCCTCCAAGACCGGGAGTAAAAGAAGCAGTAAAAACATGTAGACAAGCGGGAATAAAAACTGTAATGATAACAGGGGACCATATAGCAACAGCTATGGCAATAGCAAAAGAATTGCAAATATTAAAAACAGGAGATAAAGCAATAACTGGTGCAGAACTAGACAAAATACCTCAAACACAATTAGAAAAAAACATAGAAAATTACTCTGTTTTTGCAAGAGTAACACCAGAACATAAAGTACGAATAGTAAAAGCTTGGCAAAAAACAGGAGCAGTGGTTGCCATGACAGGAGATGGAGTAAATGATAGTCCAGCATTAAAAAATGCAGATATAGGAATTGCTATGGGGAAAAATGGCACAGATGTTGCAAAAAACGCATCAGAAATGATACTAACAGATGATAATTTTGTAACAATTGTAGAAGCTGTAAAACAAGGTAGAAACATATATGACAATATAAGAAAAGCAATACATTTTTTAATTGCCACAAACATTGGAGAAATAATAACAATATTTATGGGACTTTTACTAGGATTAAAATCACCACTTCTTGCAATTCAATTATTATGGATTAACTTAGTTACAGACTCGCTTCCAGCAATAGCATTAGGCTTAGAACCAGCAGAAAAAGGAATAATGAAAAGAAAACCTATAGACTCAAAAAAAGGACTATTTGCAGATGGCTTATGGAGCAAAATCATTTTAGAAGGGATAATGATAGGAATGCTTACACTATTTGCATTTAGCCTAGGAAATAATTTATATGGCCTAGAAGTAGGAAGAACAATGGCCTTTATAACATTAGGATTATTAGAACTTGTGCACTGTTTTAACATAAAAAGTGAAGAATCAATACTAAAAACAAATATATTTAACAATAAATATTTAATAGGAAGCTTTGCGCTAGGTGTTTTTGTACAAATTATAGTAGTTATAATTCCAGCACTAGCAAACATATTTAGTTTAGTACAATTAAATAGTACACAATGGATGTATACAATATTAATATCATTACTTCCAATACCAATTATGGAACTACAAAAAAAGATAAATGAAGTCAAATTTGGAAAAATAATATATAGTAACAATACAACTATAAACCACGAAAACATTAAGTAAAAAAGTAAATTCCAGTAAGGGACCTAAGAAAAAATGCAAAAATGCTTGATTTTAGTAATAAAGTATAGTATAATAACTATTGTTTTTAGAAATGAAAAACATTTCTATCCTTACTCACCATTAAAAGGTGGGTTATAAATCCAAAAGGAGGTGAAAAATAATGAACAAATACGAAAGTGTTGTCATTGTTGATCCAAAAGTAGATGAAGCTGGATTAAAAGCTTTAGAAGAAAAATTTACAGGATTAATAAATGAAAATGGAAAGCTAGAATCAGTTGAAAATATGGGAATGAAAAAATTAGCTTACGAAATAAAGAAAAATAAAGAAGCTACATATTTATTATTCAACTTTGAGGCAAATCCAAACTTTATAGCAGAGCTAGAAAGAGTATACAGAATTACAGATGAAGTTATAAAATTCATTGTTGTAAAAAAAGAAGATTAAAATTAAATAAAGTAGGGGCCTTTATTTAAAGTAAAGGAGGAAAAATAATGAACAAAGTAATATTAATGGGAAGATTAACAAGAGATCCAGAAGTAAGATATACACAAACAAATAATACACTAGTTGCTTCATTTGCATTAGCAGTAAACAGAAGATTTGTAAGACAAGGAGAAGAAAGACAAGCAGACTTTATAAATATAGTTGCATGGAGCAAATTAGGAGAATTTTGTAGTAAATACTTTAAGAAAGGTCAACAAGTAGGAATTATAGGAAGAATACAAACAAGAACATGGGATGATGACCAAGGAACGAAACATTATGTAACAGAAGTAGTTGCAGAAGAAGCTTATTTTGCAGACAGCAAAAAAGATTCATATGATACAAATTCTTTTGAAAACAACTTTGGTACTACAATGCCAAGCAATAATCCTAATACAGGTTCAGACTTTGAAATATCTTCAGATGATGACCTACCATTCTAAGAGACAAGGGGGAATAAAGATGGCAGACAAAAAACAAAAAAGAGATAACAAAAACTATGATGGAGATTACAATCCAAAATATAGAAAACAAAGAAAAAAAGTATGTGTACTTTGTAGTGACAAAAACTTCGTTTTAGATTATAAAAATCCAGAACAATTAAGAAAATTTGTAAATGATAAAGGTAAAATATTACCAAGAAGAACTACAGGAGCATGTGCTAAACATCAAAGAGATATAACAACTGCTATAAAAAGAGCAAGACATATTGCTGTATTACCATATACAACAAAAGACTAATGCTCAAATAAATATATAAATAATAATATCATTTAATATAAAATCCAGTTTTTAACCCAAAAAAACTGGATTTTATACAATTGGAAAGCCATACTTTCTGATTAGTATAAAAGTCGCTGCGCTCCAGTGTTGCACTTTAGTTTACTTGCGTAAAATTGGCGCTTGAACAAATTTACGGAAAGCCAACGAAAAAGTTTAAATGCCGTTAATAAAATGGCTTTCCGATTTGTTCTATTAAGTAAAATTAAAAGTAAAGAGTGGTTATATGAAAGTAATAGTAATAGGTGGAGGACCTGCTGGAATGATGTCAGCAATTGCTTCTGCACAGCAAGGGAACAAAGTAACTTTAATAGAAAAAATGAATAGTTTAGGAAGAAAGTTGTTAATTACAGGAAAAGGAAGATGTAATATAACATCTTCTATAAATATTGAAGACTTTATAAAAAACATACCACGCAATGGAAAGTTTTTATATAGTAGTTTTATAAATTTTTCTAATTTAGATATAATAGAATTTTTAAAAAAACAAGGATTAGAAGTAAAAATAGAAAGAGGAAATAGAATATTCCCTGTAACAGATAGTTCGCAAGATGTTTTAAAATGTTTTACAAAAAAATTAAAAGACTTAAAAGTAAACATTATGCTAAACACTAAAGTAAAACACATTATTATAAATAAAGAAAAAAACTGTGTAGAAGGTGTAAAATTAGAAGATGAAAATATAATAAAAGCGGAAAAAATAATTTTAGCAACAGGAGGCAAAAGCTATCCGCTAACAGGTTCTACAGGTGATGGTTATAAAATGGCAAAAGAATTAGGTCATACAATAACAAATATAAAACCATCATTAGTACCTTTAGAAACATATCAAACAAGTATATGTCAACAATTGCAAGGGTTAGGATTAAAAAACATAAAAATTAAAATTATAAATACAGAAAAAAACAAAACAATATACGAAGACTTTGGGGAATTAATGTTTACTCATTTTGGAATATCTGGTCCAACAATATTAAGTTCAACAGCACATTTAGCACATTATAAAGATATAGACAAACTATTAGAAGCCAAGAAAATAAAACTAACAATAGACTTAAAACCTGCACTATCTACAGAAAAATTAGAAGACAGAATATTAAGAGACTTTGACGAAAATAAAAATAGGCAATATAAAAATAGTTTAAATAAACTATTACCTCAGAAAATGATAGAAACAATAGTATATTTAAGTAAAATAAATCCAGATAAAAAAGTAAATGAAATAACAAAAAAAGAAAGAAAAAATTTGGTGTATTTACTTAAAAACTTTGAACTATACATAAAGCAATTTAGACCAATCGAAGAAGCAATAATAACAAGTGGAGGAATACAAATAAAAGAAATAAACCCAAAAACTATGGAATCAAAAAAGATAAAAAATTTATATTTTGCAGGTGAAATTATAGATGTATATGCATACACAGGAGGATTTAATTTGCAAATTGCATATTCAACAGGATATACAGCCGGAATAAACTAACATGGAGGAAAGTATGGAAGAGTTTTTTACAATAAACAATAATACAACAGCAGAAATTGTAGAAAAAAAGTCACAATTTATAGCAAATTTATTTTTTGTAAAAAATAAAGAAATGGCAGAAAACTTAATAAAAGAAACAAAAAAGAAATATCATGATGCTAGACACAATTGCATAGCATATAGAATTTTAACAGACAACACAATAATAGAAAAATCAAGTGATGACGGAGAACCATCTGGAACAGCAGGAGCACCAATGTTAGATATAATTAGAAAATACAGCTTATGCAATGTACTAATTATTGTAACAAGATATTTTGGAGGAATATTGCTAGGTACAGGAGGTCTAGTTAGAGCATACTCGTCAGCGACAATAAAAGCCATAGAAGGCGCAGAAAAGATATATATGTGTAAAGGGTACGAGATGCAAATAGAAATAGATTATAATAATTTAGAAGTCTTTAAATATTATTGCAAAAAAAATAATATACAAATAACCAATATTACCTATTTAGATGTTGTTATATGTAATATAGAATTAGAAAAACACATAAAAGAAAAAATAATTGATGATATTAACAAAAAAGAAATAAAAATTAATAATGTAAAAGTTTTATGTGAAAAATACATAAATAAAAAAACTATTTCAATGTAGAAAAAATAACTTTTATATAGTAAAATCGCTGTTTTATAAAATAAAAGGAAAAAATTTCAAAAAACTATTGCTATTTTAATTGTGCTGTAATAAAATGTAAATGTAAAAATTTTACAATTACATTTTAGGAGGAGAAAATATGAAAGAAAGAGTTACAGTATTAATTGCGGACGACAACCAAGAATTTAGCATCACATTAGCATCATACTTAGAAAAACAAGAAGACATGGAGGTAATTGGAATAGCAAAAGATGGAGAAGAAGCTGTGGAAATGATAACAAATACAACACCAGATATTGCAATATTAGATGTTATAATGCCACATCTAGATGGAATAGGAGTATTAGAAAAATTAAATATAATAAAAAATGATAAAAAGCCAATATGTATAATGCTATCAGCAGTAGGACAAGACAAAATAACACAAAAAGCAATAGAGTTAGGAGCAGAATATTACATTGTAAAGCCATTTGACATTGACTTATTAATAAAAAGAATAAGAGAGCTAAAAAACTATAGGCCGACACAAAATACCAGTTTTATAACAAGAGAGATAAAAACTCAATACATAGATGTACCACAAAATAACAAAGACGGAGAAAAAAACTTAGAAGCATTAGTTACAAATGTGATACACGAGGTAGGAGTTCCGGCACACATAAAAGGATACCAATATTTAAGAGAAGCAATAATGATGGTTGTGCAAGATATAGAAGTAATAAACCAAATAACAAAAAGTCTATATCCACAAATAGCAAATAAATATAAAACCACGCCAAGTAGGGTAGAACGTGCTATTCGTCACGCAATAGAAGTAGCATGGGGACGAGGACAAACAGATATTGTAGAAAATATATTTGGTTATACAATATCAGCAACAAAAGGAAAGCCAACAAACTCAGAATTTATAGCAATGATAGCAGACAAATTAAGACTAGAATTAAAATCAGCATAAAACATAGTGTAAATATAATGTATAAAATCGGTGACATAAAAATGAGCAAAAAATAAATTAAAACATAAAGCTTCCAATAGTTATTGATTAATATGAAAAATGTTAATCAGTGACATTGGAAGCTTTTTATACAATAGGAAAGTAATACTTTCGGATTAGTATAAAAGTCGCTTCGCTCCAACGTTGCACACAATTTTACTTACGTAAAATTGGCGCTTGAACAAATTTACGGAAAGCCAATGAAAAAGTTTTAAATGACGTTAATAAAATGGCTTTCCGATTTGTTCTATAAAACAAATTACAAATAAATATTGAAGAAATACAAGAATTGTGATATTAAACATATAAAATAAACTAACCAAATTGTTTAATACTAATTAGAAAGTTATGCTTTCTAATTAGTATTAAAGTCACTACGTTCCAACGTTATTTTTTGGGAGGTGATAAAAATGATAAATAAAATAATTGCACACATAAAACGAAGAATAGCAACATATAAAACACAAAAAAGAATATTTGAAACCATACAAAAAGGAAATATGGTATGGTGTAAAATGCCTTTATCAAAAAAGCAATTAAAAAAAATAGAAGAAAGTCATAGAGTAAGGCCATATTTAATAGTTGATAAAGGACCAAATTTTTTACTAGGCTATTATACATCATCTAAAAATAGAAAAGATTTAAACAATTACCAAAAGTACATTATAAAAGGAATCAAATACAAAAGAAGCAAAGACAGTTGTATAGATTTAACAAATATAAAAAAAGTACATATAAGAAATATAAAATCAACATACATAAAATTAAGTCAAATAGACATAAAAAATATAGAAAAAAGAATAAGGATAAATCAATATAGAGGCAATAGCGATATACTTAGATTTAATGAACCTATTTATATTGAAGTAGGAGATGTAATTCAAAAAAACAAATCACTTTACTATATATATTCAGAAGACAATGTAAATATATATGGATTTAAAATACAAAAAAGAAATAAACAAAACCAAGAACTTGAAAAAATAAAAGTTAATAAAAAGAAATATTATGCAAACTTTAAAGAATTTAGAGTAATTAATAGAAATGACGATTTTGAAATACTTGATATAGCTACTGACGAAGAAATAATAAAAATATTTAATGAAAAGAACATGAAAAAAAGAGTAATAGAAAAAGATGTAGAAGAAATATTAGAAAGAAATAACAATGAATATCAAATAGGAACAGTTTTTAAATATGGTAAATCAACAGTAATGTATTTATATACAGAAAATAATAAATTTTATGGAGTAGATTTATTATGGTATAAAATAAAACCGCGTTTATTTGAAATAAAAAGAATTACAAAAAAAGAATTATTAGAAATAAAAGAGTTAGAGGAAATTAATAAAATATTAGAATTTTTAATTGAGAAGAATATACAAAATTCAAATATTAAAAAAATACACGAATATGTCAGAGAAATGCTATATTTTTCTATGGTATAAAGTTCAACTTTAGACTATAGCGACTGTTTTACAAGAACAAAAGCAATGTGATTAAATTTTTTAGTAAAGTTACACATTGCATATTTATTCGTGTGCTAATTTTATGAAATAAAATTTATGTGCATTGTTGGAGCACAACCTTTCTTATTATAGAGCAAATAGGAAAACTAGTTTATTACAATTATTTATAACTTTCATGTGGAGTTATTTAAATTTATTCAAGTATTAATTTAGTACAACTTAAAAAATTCATAAAATTACCAATAAAAAAATGAAAAATATGTTGACAGAATATCTAATAGTGTGATACTATATATAAAGTACATAGTAGCAAATGAAATAAATTTTAAAATTAGTAATAAAGATTAAAGCATTTGAATACTATAAAACTGTATTACTAATTTTATTTTTTCTTTAAAAACACTGAAAAATAAGCATTATAAAATGTTTTGAAAAAATAAAATAAAAAAAATCAAAAAAGGTGTTGACAAAGAGAAAAAAACATAGTATACTATGTAAGCGTTCTGTGAGAAAGAAGCAGAAAGTACATTGAAAAGT
>CALXAW010000026.1 GCA_944386375.1 uncultured Clostridia bacterium | reverse complement strand
GGCGATATAGCCAAGTGGTAAGGCACGAGTCTGCAAAACTCTGATCCCCGGTTCGAATCCGGGTGTCGCCTCCAAAATTTAGAAAAACAATACATTTTATTATATATGTATTGTTTTTTATTATTTACACATTATCCTTGAAAAATCAACACTTTAAAGCAATTAATTTTTTTAGTACTTTAATTATCTCTATATTATTTTTTATTATATGTCAATATCATATCACATTTTTTACACAAATGCAACTTTATCAAAAATCTAATTCTTTCTTAAATTCTAACTAATTAACAGAAAAAGAACTATTACTAGTTCTCTTCTTTACTTAAATCTCTTAACATTTGTAATAAATATTCTCCAATATTCTTATCTCTTTCATCTTTTTCAAGATTACGTTTTCCAAAACATACAAATCCATTTTCTTCATAAAATTCTTTTAATTTTTGTTTATCTTCACACTCCAAATAAACAAACCTTCCACCTATTGCATTTTGAATTTCTCTAATTTTATCGCAGGCAAGTTTTAATAATACATCTCCTGTTATTATCTTGTCATATCCATTATAATAATTTTTTCCAATTTGTCCTATTAACGGTAAAGCTATATGATATCCATTAATATCTTTATCATAATTAGCAAATGCTAAAAATCGTTTTCTTTTAGTTCTACTTAAAACAGACTTTTTAATTATTGTTGACTTATTTGCTATTGCAAAATACCCTACAATTACATTTTCTTGTTTGTATGAAGATACTACAAGATATGTCCTCGAATAATCTCGTTTTGAAAACTCTATTGCCTTATTTTTTAAAAAATCTTCTACATCTTTATTTAACGGACATTCAAAATTCTTTAACAATTCTTTAGTATCAATTTCTCCTAATTCGTTGTAAATATCTTTTAAATTTATTATTTGATATGCCATTTATTGTCTTGCAAATAACTCCCTTATTTGTTTAGGGTTCTTAGCTTCCTCTACCCTTTGATTTATAGTTATCTCTTTAGCACTCTTTTTTTCTGCATTTTCTAATGCTACTATAAATTTTTCAGCCTGTTTACTATTTTTGATAACTATGTTTTTTAAAAAACTTTTTGTTGCCATATTTATCATCTCCTACTATATTGTATGCAATATTTACAACTATTATAACATAATTTTATGTTAATTTCAAATTTTGACTATATTTTGAGCATATATATTTTATCATAAGATTTTTTTTTGTCAACACATTCTTTAAAATAGAACCAATTATCATAAACAAAATTTTATATATTTGCTTGTTTTTTACAGGTTTATCTTATATATTATAATTAAAGGTGAAAATTTTATGATTAGTAAATTGAATAAGTTTAAGTATATAATTATAATTGTAATAACAAGTATTTTTGCATCTATTCCTCTTTTATGGAGCAATTTAGATGTATATTTTGATGATGGTATACAGCATATAGCTAGAGCTTATGCAAGTTTTTTAGCTTTGCAAAATGGTGAATCTCCAACAGTTTTATCTACTTTAACAAATGGGTTTGGTTATAGTTGGGATTTGTTTTACGGTTTTTTATCTACTTTTATAATAATATTTTGCAAACTTTTTACCTCAACTTTTATAAATGCATATAAATTAACACTTTTTTTAGGACTTTTATTATCTCGGATTTACTATGTACATATGTGTAAATTCTATTACCAAAAATAAGGCTATTGCCTGCATTTCTGCTACTTTGTATATGCTAATGCCATATCATTTAAATGATATGTATATTAGAAATGCTTTAGGTGAATTTTTAAGCTATATTTTTATCCCTTTAGTTTTTGCTGGACTTTATAGATTATTAAATAAAGAAAAAAATAGTTTTTCACTTTGCATAGGTGCTGTGCGGATTATTACTTACACATAATTTAATGACTTTTATTACTGCAATATTTGCATGTATTTATGTATGTATAAATATTACTAAGCTTAAAGATAAACAAATATTAAAAGAGTTAATTATAAACATAATATTAATTATTTTAATATCAAGTGTTTTTTGGATTCCACTTTTACAAACATATCTATCCACAAATTATGCAGTATATGAGGATAATGGAATGGCAACTAGTGATAGTTTTAAAAATTCTGCATTAGATTTTAGTAAATTATTTACCACTCCACAAGATGATGTGTATGTATATCAAATTGGATTTATTGTAGTTATTGCAATGGTTTTATCTATTTTTGCAATTACAAAAGTTATAAAAACAAATTATAAAAAAGAGTATTTTTTGTTTTTAATATTAGGTATATTGTGTGTATTGGCAGCTACAAATATATTTCCGTGGCACATATTTGGCACAAGTGTATATATGCTACAATTTACTTGGAGGATGTTGGTATTTGCTAATTTCTTTTTAGCAATTGTATGTGCAATAAATTTAGGAACTATTATAAAAAATTTTAAAATATTTGATATTGCATTTTTTACTTTTATTGCTATTTTATGTGTTATGCCATTAAAAACACATATCCCAACAAACGAGACCATAATAGATATTGACCAATTTGTTATTGGGAATGTTGGCGAAAATAGGCAAACTGCCATTACTGGTATGGGTAAGGCTGAATATTTGCCTACAAATAGTAATAACAATAGAGAATATATTATAGAAAGAAAAAATGAAATATATGTATTACAAGGGAATGCACATATATACAATACAAATAAAAATGGTTCAAAATTAAGTTCTAACTTAGATATTTTGGATGATAACACCATACTTGAGCTACCTTTTATTTATTATCCTGGATATACTGTGACTATAAATGGAGATAAAATAAGGAGCTTTGAAAGTGAAAATGGTTTTTTAACAGTTTCGCTATCTAAAATGAATAATATAACACTAGAAGTTAATTACACTGGAACAACTTTAATGCATTTATCTAAATTCATTTCTTTATTTGGAATATTATTATTGTTATATAGAGGAACAAAAGCGATGTGATTAAAATTTTTTAACATTTTAGCATAGTTACACATCGCGTATTTGTTCGCGCGCCAATTTTACGAAGTAAACTAAAGTGCAACGTTGGAGCGAAGCGACTTTTGTACTAATTAGAAAGTATGACTTTCTAATTAGTACAAAAAGAAAAAGCCATCTAAAATAAATTAGATAGCTTTTTTTCGTTGTTATTAATTTATTACTTGTACTGGTAAATATCTAACACCCCATGCTAAAGCTTGTGCGTGTGAGCTAAAGTAAATGTCTATTTTATTTCCTTTTATAGCTCCACCTCTGTCTTCTACAACATATGTGTTACCATTTATAGAAAGCTTTGTACCAAATGCAAAGTTTGATGGTGCTGCTACTGTACGACCTGCTGTTGCTCTTGTTCCAGATGCTGTATATCCACTTGCAGAACCTCCACAACATTTAGAACATGCACAATATGCAGTTACTTTATACACACCTACACTGCTAGTTGATGCATTTGCTGGTGTTCTAGTTGTAGTACTTGCTCTTGATGTTACTTGTTTTTGTACTTGAACAATTTTATTAACTGGCTCTTTAACTACAACTTCTGATAATACAGTTTTTTCTATTTCTGTATTGTTTTGGTATTTAACTTTATATGTTACTTCTTTTATACCATTTTGTCCTTCTTGAACAACTTTATTTCTTGTATCTGTAGAACCACTACTAGCATCTTTTGTTATAGTTTCGAATGGTATTTCTACTTGCTCTACAACTATCTTTTCAGTAATTGGAGCATAACTTTCTAATAATTGGTCTAAAGATACTTGTATACCTTCTTCTGAAATTTTAGCTATTTGTATTTCTTGTTCTGATTTGTTTGTTATTGTAATAGCTCTGTTTTCTGTAATTTCTTCGTCAACATTAGGTGTAACTCTTTCTTCTTCTGTTAAAACAATGTTATTTTCTTCTAATATGTCTCCTACATTAGTTTTAGATGTTAAAACTGTCATTTCATATCCATTTGCTAAAGTTATTTTAACATTGTCTATTTGTGTTGTTACAGCTATAACACCCATTCCTGATAATAACATAAGTATTACGCTTACACAAATGATTTTAATTAGAGAAATAGTAGTCTTCGATTTACTTGTATTCTCTTTATTTGTCTTCATAAAAATCATATACCTCCTTTTAACAACATTTTCATTATACACTATTTTTTTATCTTTGTCAAATTTTCTATTTTTTGGATATAATTTCTAAGACAATGCTATATACTATATTATATGTTGCTTGTACTAAAATATTCCAAAAATTTTTTTATTTTTTTATTTTCTTGTATTAATGTAATTAATATGTTATTATTATGTATATAATAAAATAAGGAGGAATTTTTTATGACATGGATTATAATAGCTATTATAGCTGTATTAGTTATTATTGTTATTGCTTTATATAATGGTTTAGTAACAGCAAGAATTAAAGTTGATAATGCTTGGAGCCAAATTGATGTACAACTTCAAAGAAGATTTGATTTAATTCCAAATTTAATTGAAACAGTAAAAGGATATATGACTCATGAGGCAGAAACTTTTGAAAAAATTGCTCAACTTAGAACTTCATGGGCAAATGCCGAAACAGTACACGAAAAAGCAAACTTAGATGGTGAATTATCTGAAGCTTTAAAAACTATTATGGCAGTATCAGAAGGTTACCCAGACTTAAAAGCAAACCAAAACTTTTCTGAATTATCTGAAGAGTTACGTAACACAGAAAATAAAATTTCTTTTTCAAGACAATTTTATAATGATACTGTAACAATTTATAACACAAAACTAGAAGTTGTTCCTACAAATATAATAGCAGGAATTTTTAAATTTAAACCTAGAGAATTATTTGAGGCCGAAAGTGAAGAAGCTAAGAAAAACATAAAAGTAGATTTCGGAAAATAATTTTAAGTAATGTTGTACTTTTATTTAAAATTATATCTAAAAAGGGGCATGTATTTTTTCGCAATTAATTAGTTTGCGTTTAAATTGCCCCTAATTTATTAATTTGAAATATTATAGAAAGGATTTGTAATATGTTTGAAGATATAAGAAGAAATAAAATAAAATCATGGCTTATTGTTTTATTATTTATACTAGTAATTACATTAATTATATATTATGTATGTTATGCATTAGATTTTGGGCCAATATCTATAATTATTGCATTAGTATTTTCTATAGCTTCTGCTTGGGGTTCGTATTATTACAGTGATAAAATAGTATTAAGCTTAAATAATGCACGACCTGCAACCAAAGAAGAAAATTTAAAACTAGTAAATATTTTAGATTCTTTAGTGGTTGCTTCTGGATTAGAACATACACCAAAATTGTATGTAGTAGAAGATCCTCAGCCTAATGCTTTTGCAACAGGTAGAAATCCAGAACATTCTGTAATATGTGTAACTACTGGTTTATTAGAAAAATTAGAATACTATGAACTAGAAGGTGTTGTAGCACATGAATTAGGTCATATTAAAAATTATGATATAAGGCTTTCTGCTATAGTAACTGTTATGGTTGGCTTAGTAGTAATGTTAGCAGATTTTTGTACCAGATTTATGTTCTTTGGTGGTGCTAGTAGAGATGAAGATAACAAAGGTAACCCAATTTTATTGGTCATTGGACTAATTTGTTTAATACTAGCTCCTATATTTGGTAAATTAATGCAACTTGCTATTTCTAGAAAAAGAGAGTTTATGGCTGATGCAACAGCTGTTGAGTTTACCAGAAACCCAGAGGGACTAATTTCTGCTTTACAAAAACTTGATGCTGACCCAAATGAATTAAAAACTGCAAATAATGCAACTTCACATATGTATATTGTTAGCCCATTTAAAGCTAACGCAAAGGGTGAAAGAAAAAGAAGAACAAATATATGGTCAACACATCCTAGTATTCCTGATAGAATTGAAGCATTAAGAAACATAAAATAAAACTCCTTAGCCTGGAGTTTTATTTTATGTTTTAAATAATTTTTCTGCATTATTATATGTTATTTCTGCCATTTTTTCTTCACTTATTTTTTTAGTATTTGCAAGTTTTTTTATTATATATTTTAAGTTTCGTGAGTCATTTCTTTTTCCTCTTAAAGGCTCTGGTGATAAGTATGGGCTATCTGTTTCTACTAGTATTTTATCTAGTGGCACCATATTTATTATTTCGTCTGCATTTTTAGCGTTTTTAAATGTACTAGTTCCGCCAAAAGCTATATATAGACCATGCTCTAGCCCATGTTTTACTAATTCTTTATTAAATGGGCAACAATGCAAAACTCCACTTATTTTTATATTATATCTAATAATATTTATAGTGTCATCAATTGCATCTCTTGTATGAATTATAATTGGCAAATTTAGTTCTTGCGCTAGTTCAATTTGTTTTATAAAAGCATATTTTTGTAATTGTTTATTATCTTTATTCCAATAATAATCTAATCCAATTTCTCCTATTGCAACAACTTTTTTATTATTTATGGCTATTTGTTTTAATTCTTGTATTTGAGTACATATTTCTTCTTTTGTTTTAGGTAAATTACTTGGATGTAGTCCAATTGCTGCATATATAAAATCATTTTCTTTTGAATATTGTACAGATTTAATAGATGTATTAATATCACAACCGATATTTATACATCTACTTATTCCCGCTTCTTTTATTTTTTTTATTATTTCTTTTCTGTCATTATCAAATTTTTCGTCATCATAATGTGCATGTGTTTCAAAAATTTTCAATCTTTATCCTCTTTTCTTTGAGCATAGTGCAATTTTATTTATATAGTACTACCACATTTGCTATTGCATATTGTTTACAGTGCGAAATACTAATATCTATATTTTCTATTAGATTTGTATCTACTTTTTTTATATGTAATTGTGGTTTTCCGTTTTTATCATTTTCTACTTCTATATCTTGCCATGTAATATCATATTTACTTTTTAGGTTTTTTGATATTGCTTTAAAACATGCCTCTTTAGCAGCAAACCTTGCAGCATAGTGTTGATATTTTTGTTTTTTTTTGCCTTCGCAATACTGTATTTCTTTTTGTGTAAATATTTTATTTAAAAATTTATTTTCTTTTTTTTCTATTTTTTCTTTTATTTTATCTATTTCTATTATGTCTATTCCACATGCTATTTTCATTAATTACACCACCGTAATTTATTTTTAACTTAATATAAGTGCTATAAAATTCCCTATATTAAACAATAAAGATACAGCTAAAAGTAGTAAAATAACTTTATTTATCTTGCTATTTTTTTCTACATTTAATTCTTTATATAAAATGTCATATTTATTTTTACTTTTATAATATAGTTCGTCTATTTCTAGTACTTCTTTTATACTATGATAAATAGCAGTACCTATGTCATCTTCTGTTACCTCTTGTATCCATATTTTTTTTGTAAAATCTACAAATTCTTTTTTTACTTTTATCATATCAGAAGTTGAAGAAAAGTCTAAGCTAATCTTTTTTAAGTATATCTTTTTATATAATATAAAAAGATATGTATATAAATATTGCATTTCATATTGCTGTGGTAATATTGTATAATTATTCATATCAAAAGTTGAACTAAATAAACATACTCCTGTTTTTGTTATTCCTAATTTGGCATATTTCCATTCAGAAACAATTTTCATGTTTTCTTTGCTATAATCAACACTATTATCATTAGGTAAGATTTTTGCATATTTTATAAAATTATCTTTTATATTATTAAAATCTGTTGTGTTATTCCATGCCTCTTGGTCTATACATGCATATGAATATGTTAAAAATCTTTCTGTTTCTAGGTCTAATTTTGATGCATCTATATTAGGTCCTGTTATTTCTTTTATAAAATTAGTTATTTCTTGCATATTTGTAAAAGTATCTGTTTGAACTCGTATATTATCATAATTATTTAAATTATTATACTCTTGGTTTATGTCTCTAAATTTATAATTAAAATTAAGTATATTGGCAAATTCTTCTGTTTCTTCTATATTTGTTTTCATACACAAAAAACATATTCCAGTATTAAAACATATTAAATCTATTTTTTGTATTTTAAAAAATATACCATCTTTATACCCAGCTTTTCCTTGTATATCATCTTTTATGTTATATTCAAACATAGTGCATGGGTATTTTGCCAATACTGCTGCTTTTGTGTCTATACTCATTTGCTCTAAAGTTTTTATTTTTGCTTTACTAAACCCAAAACTACTAAACATATAGTCCCTTACTTTTGGCAAAAAGTATTGATAAATATCCCAATCTTTATCTTTTTGGAAAATTTTTAGGTTTACATTTTTATTTTTTAATAATTTTATAATATATTTTATATATTTATTATTTTTTATTACATATGGATATATAAAATATGTGTATTGATATTTTGTCTTTAGTTCCATTACTTTTTCCCTTCCTTGGTATATTTATTTTTCGCAATAATAATTCATATTTACATCTTGTCCTAAGTGCCATTTTCCAACAAAGTCTATTACATAATTATTATCTAGATTGTATGTAGGTTCTATAACAACTTTTCCTTCTTGGTCTATGCATCCCCATGCTCCGTCTTTTTTTATTCCTGCATAACCACATTGATTTTGCTCTGTTGCGTCATCATATATATAATCTACAACTACCTCTCCATCTGTATTTACAAAGCCGTATTTTCCATCTTTTTTACTTAAATATAATGTATTTGTAGGATATATGTCTTTTGCAGATTTTTCTTCAAATCTAAAATTATAATATTTATATTCATCATCTATTCTCAATTTCATATAGCCCTTTTCTTCGTTTGTTTCTGATAAAATACCAGTTAATTTAACCTGAAAGTCACTATCTAAAACTGATGTATTGTAACTTGCATCTTCTGCCATAAATATATCAGCTTGTTTATTATAATTTATAGAATTATATGTAAAGTCAACCTTTACAGCATTTGTTCCATCTATTATTCCATATTTGTCATTTTGTTTTGCTATAAAAACATTATCTTTTACTTCTTTTAAGTCATCATATGTATTTGGAATTAATGTTTCTCCTGCTGTATTCATAACTCCATATTTGTTACCTGTAACAAATACAATTCCTTTTGTTGAATATTGAAGAATTTGAGCAATACTTTCAAAGCCTGTTTCTAATAATGTTTCTCCCGCAGTATTTACAAGTTTTTGTGTCCCTGCCTCTGTAACTGCAAACATCTCTGTACTATAAATTTGCTCTACTTTGTCATATTTGTTTTCTAATAATTGCTTACCAGTATAGTCAACTACTCCAAATTTTCCTTCTTCATTTGAAGTTATATAACCATTTTTGTAGTCTTCGCCTAAATTAGATATTGAAGAATATATTGTATCTAAAACTTTTACACCTTCAGTATTTACTAAGCCATATTTTCCATCTTTTTGAACAAGTATACTATTTTTTACATTTGGTATAACAGATATATAGTCATATTCACAAGGTAGCAATTCTTTTCCAGATAAATCTATTAAACCATATTTTTGGTTACTTTCTACTCTTAAAACATTATCTTCATACCAAACAACATTATTTTTATCAAAATTTTCTAATGCTTCTACTTTAGAATAATTTGTAAAAATTTCTTCATTTTTTGAGTTTAATGCTTTACTTTTATATTCTCCTGTTGTTTCGTCTATATCATATGTACACAAAAATACATCTTTTTTGCTGTTTGGAACTATTATCATCTCTTCATAAGATGGACTAATTACTTCGTTGCCTAAACTATTTATTACTCCCCATTTATTGTCTGCATATACCGCAAAATAGCTATCACTTGTTATTCTAGCCTTGTCTGTGTTGTTTGATAATATATTTTTTATTATAAATATAAACATTACCAATACTACAATTGCAATAATTACTGCAAAAACTTTTTTATAATTTAGTTTTGGCTCTGTGTCATATCTTTTTCCTTTTCTACTCATTACATTCCTCCAGATTATTTTTTTACATTTATACTATAACATAAAACCTCCAAAGGTTCAAGTATTTTACCCTTTTATCTCAATTAATGCAGTAGATAACCCATTACCTACTCCTTCTACTCTATATGAATGAATTTGTTCACAATTACAAACACTGCAAATATTACTATCAACAATATTTTCTGGCTTTAGACCCGCTTTTTTTAATATTTCTTTATTTATATAAACTGTATCTATATGCCACTTTTTATTTGGTATGGTTTCTTCTATAAAACCAGTTAATTCTTTAAACTCATTTTCAAACATATCTTTTACATCTTTTTCTACTTCAAAGTGACATTTGCGTATACTTGGGCAAATGCAACAAATTATATCTTGCGGATTACAACCATATTCTTTTTGCATTTTTTCTATTGTTAATACAGAAATTCTTTGTACTGTGCCTCTCCAACCAGAATGAGTATTTGCTATGACTTTTTTTATAGGGTCAAAAAACAAAAGTAAAATACAGTCTGCATTTGTTGTAGAAAGCATCTCTTCTGGCATATTTGTAATTAGTCCATCTGTATTGTCAAATTCTTTAAACAGCACATGTTCTTTACTAAAAGTTGTTTTGTTCTTTACGCATTTTACTTCTTTTGTATGCATTTGAATTGGTTTTACAATATGTGAATAATTACTGCCTATTGCCTCAGATAATTTTTTATAACTATTTATTGTTTTTTCTAGCTTTTCGCCTTTGTATATTCCTGTTTTTCCATCTAATACTTTAAAATTATTGTCAAGTCCTAAGCTATATGCATGATTTATTATATTAGAATATTCTAATAGTTTTTTAAATTGTAAATACTCTACTCCGTTTTTCTTTACATGAACTACATTTTCGTTAGATAAATTTTTCAATTAGCTTCCTCCTTGCTATTATTTATCTTATTTAAAATTTCATCTTTTGTATAATCACCAATATACATATATTCATTACCACAAAATCCAGCTTTAAATCCACAAATCCCTTTATATTCGCAATATTTACATGGTGTGTTACCTTTTTTATAATAAGGCTTTACATCTATTTTTCCACTTAATATTTCGTTTGAAATGTCTTTTATGGTTTTATAAATATATTTTTGCAAGCTTACAAATTGTTCACTAGTTACTCCATTTGTCTTTTTCCCTAAGTTTCCAGACTTATCTATATATGCTGGTACTAATTTTGAGCTACCAGAAGTTAGTGTTTTATCATGCATTTTTACAACTTTTACATCTGCTAAAATTAGTCCTTTCATTTTAAAACTGTTTTTAATTTTTTCTTCTATCTCTTCTTCTGTTAGTTTTTTATCTGATTTTATCATTTGTTCTATTAAGCCAAAATATAGCACTCCTGCTGGCATTAAATCTTCTATTTTACATACTGCGTCTAAATATGTAAGCAATTGTATTTGTATTCCTGCATATACTTCATTTAAGTCTATATTTTTGGCAGAAGATTTATAATCTATTATTCTTAAATATTTTCCACTATCATTTTTAGCCACATCAATTCTATCTATTTTTCCTGTAATTTCAACTCTTTTTCCATCTTCTAAATTTAAAATAATAGAATCATATTGTCCTTTTTTGCCAAATTCTACTTCTGTGCCTAATACATTAAATTCACTTTGTGTTAAAGTTTCTAATATATATTTAAGTGCTTTAGTAACTAGTCTTTTCATTCTTGTTGCTAATAATTTATATTTAAATGATGATGTAAATATATAGTTTTTATCTAAATTTAGTTTATTATTTATTATAGTATTTACAATGGTTTCTATTTCTTCATATTGTATTTCGTTTATATTTATGTTTTTATCTTTTATAATATCAAAAAATTCATCAATAGTTTCGTGCATAAAGGTTCCTGTATCTAAACTCCTAATTTTAAATTGTTCTTTTTCTTTTATTTTTAAGCCATATTGCAAATAATACGAAAATGGACAACTTCTATACTTTTCTAATTTAGATACACTTGTGTTTATTGTATTTCCATATAATTTATCAATATTTTCTTTACTTAGTTTTTCTGGCATATTTGTAAATTGCAAGCCTTTTAAGGCATCTTCAAGTTTGTTTTGCCAGTTTTTATTGTTTTTAAAATAATTATAAACATCATACCATATTTTATCTATACTTTCTCCACTTTTTAACCTATTAATGTTAATAACTAATTCTTCAAAAGTTACATTTTGTGTTAAAACTTCGTAATCTTCTGTAATGATATCACTTTGTTCTGCTATTTTACTAAAAATCTTCTTTAATTTAAAAATAAGTATAGATGGTCTTAATGATTTTCCTTCTGAGTCTGATGAGGCATATGATAAATATAATTTTTCTTCTGCTGTAGTAAATGCTCTATAAATATTAAAATTATCCTCATATAATTTGTCTATTGTTCCTTTGGCAAGTTCAATTCCATCTTGTTTTAGCATTTCTCGGTCAGCATCATTTAAAAAGCCTTCATCATTATTTGCACTAGGAAAAATACCGTCATTTAAGCCTATAATAAATATTATTTTTACCTTGTGACTTCTAGATCTTTCTACATCACCTACTATTACCTGGTCTGCAGTTGCTGGTATTTTACCTAAGCCACTATTTTTTAAGCCTATTTTTAAAATATTTATATATTTTTCAAATGTCATTTTATCTTTTTCAAATACTAAAACTATTTCTTCTAATAATTGTATAATTATTTTATAGCTTTCTTTATATTCATTTGCTAAGTCTATATTTCCGCTATCTTCTAATTTTTTAATTTTTTCTTGTAATTTTTCTTCTATTTTTTGTTCTATTAAAAATTTATACAATTCTTTTGAAATGTTTTCTGCTGTTTTTGCATTATCTACGCTTTTTTTAAATTTTAATAAAGGCTCTACTATTTGTTTTCTTATTTCATTTAATCTTAAAATTTCTGCTTTATTTTTTTCGTCTATAACTCCATAATTAAAATCTTTTTTCCATTTGCTTTGTTTTATTCCCCATTTGATACAATAGTTTTCAAGCTTAAAAATTTCGTCATTTTCTAAATCTAAAAATCCTGTTTTTATGTAATTAAATACTGCATCATTTGCCCAATTTGAATTAAGTACTTCTAATAGTGCAAGTACATATTTAACTATTATATTTTGGTTTAAGTCTCTTTTTTCGTCAATAAATACAGGAATGTCATATTTATAAAATATAGATCTTATTAAACTAGAATATATGTCTGTATTTTTTGCAATAACTGCTATTTCTTTATATCTAAAACCTTTATCTCTTACTAACTTAAATATATTTTTAGCTACATTTTCTATTTCTGAATATCTATTTTTAGCTAAAAATAATTCTATATTTTTAACTTCATTTTCATATTTTTCAAACTCTGTTTTATATAAGTTTTGTTCTAAATGCTGTAATTCTTGGGTTTTAAATCTAGGTGCTTTATTTAAATATACCTTTTCTATATTTTCGCTATTTGGCAATAATTGCATTATTTTAGAAAGTGTTATTTTATTAGAATAAAAAACATCTTCATCTGGGTTATTTTGCATTTTTATATTGTCTGTACACATTGTTATTGTGACTTTTTTTGATAGCTTTAATAATTTTTTTATTATTTCATACTCTTGGCTAGTAAAGCCTAAAAACTCGTCTATATAGATTAGACTATTTTTAAACATTTCTGTTTTATCAATTTGGTTTGCAAGCATTGTTAATAAATCTGTTTCGTCTATATATTTTTCTGAAATTGATTTTTCAAAACTTTCATATATTGTACTAATATCTTGCAATTTTGTTTTTAAATATTTATCCTCTAAAGATGTAGTTTCATTTTTTAATTGTTGTACTGATATTCCATGTTTTTTTAGTTCTGTAATTGCAGCCATTGCAATATCAATATTTTCATCTGATTTTTGCAAAAATTTTAAAGTATTTTTATTGTTATTTAAAATTGAATATATAAGCATTGCCTTTCCACATTTTGATAAATTAGTTTTTTTGGCTCCTCCTACTTCATTTAATACTCTATAAGCCATTCTATTAAACGAAATTACTTCTGCATTTAAAACAGCTCCACTATTTATACTATCCATTAACTTTCTTTCTGCCGTAAAGGAAAACTGCTCTGGAGTTATTATATATATCTTTTTTTCTTTATTTATTAAATTTGCTATTTCTTTAAAACAAAATTCACTTTTACCTGAACCTGCTCTACCATAAATAATTCGTAAGTTCAATATAATTCACCTCATTTTGCTTTCTATTTTATACCATAAACAGAACAAAAGCAATGTGATTAAAATATTTTAACATTTTAGCATAGTTACACATTGCGTATTTGTTCGCGCGCCAATTTTACGAAGTAAAA
>CALXAW010000025.1 GCA_944386375.1 uncultured Clostridia bacterium | reverse complement strand
ATAAAAGATATAATTAGCAAACTTACAGACGAAATGCTACAACATGCAGCAGAAATGGAATTTGAAAAAGCAGCAGAGTTAAGAGATAAAATTCGCGAACTCGAAAAATTAATAGAGGTTGAAGCATAATTAATTAAAATAAAAAGTAGAGAAGAGTTGCGGCAGAATTAAATTTTGACAAGGCAAACGAGGAGCAAAACCGGAGGCGTACTTGGTGTACGTTGAGGCTTTTGCGACGTAGTTTAACGCAGTCAAAATTGTAATTATGCCGTAACGAGAAAGGAAACAGTATGAAAGTTGTAATACAAAGAGTAAGAGAAGCAAAAGTAGAAGTAGATAACAAAATAGTAGGCAGCATAGGAAAAGGCTTTTTAGTATTAGTAGGCATAACACATACAGACACAGAAAAAGAAGCAGACTACTTGGCAAATAAATTATGCAAAATGAGAATTTTTGAAGACGAAAATGGTAAAATGAACTTAAGTTTAAAAGATGTAGGAGGAGAACTTTTAATAGTTTCTCAATTTACATTATATGCAGATTGTGCAAAAGGCAATAGACCATCTTTTATAGAAGCGGCAAGACCAGAACAAGCCACACCTTTGTATGAGTATTTTTGTAAAAAGTGCGAAGAACAAGGGATAAAAGTAGAAAAAGGTGTGTTTGGAGCACATATGGAAGTAAGTTTATTAAATGATGGACCAGTGACTATTGTTTTAGAAAGTTAATAGGAGGCATATTATGAATGATAAAATAGTAATTAAAGGTGCAAAAGAGCATAATTTAAAAAACATAAACTTAGAAATACCAAGAGATAAATTAGTAGTAGTAACAGGACTTTCGGGCTCTGGTAAATCATCTTTAGCATTTGACACATTATATGCAGAAGGGCAAAGAAGATATGTAGAAAGCCTGTCATCATATGCAAGACAATTTTTAGGGCTAATGGAAAAACCAGATGTAGAATCTATAGAAGGACTTTCTCCTGCTATTTCTATTGACCAAAAAACAACCTCTAAAAACCCTCGTTCTACAGTTGGTACAGTAACAGAAATCTATGATTATATTCGTTTATTATATGCAAGAATTGGTGTGCCATATTGCCCTAACTGTGGTAAAAAAATAGAAAAACAAACAATAGACCAAATAGTAGACAAAGTTTTAGAACTAGAAGAAGGAACAAAAATACAAGTACTAGCACCTGTTGTAAGAGGTAGAAAAGGTGAATTTGTAAAACAGTTACAAGGGTTCCAAAAGGATGGATTTGTAAGAGCTAGAATAGATGGCGAGATTTATGATTTATCTGACGATATACAAATAGACCGTAAGAAAAAACACAATATAGAATTAATAGTAGATAGACTAGTAATAAAACCAGATATACACAGTAGATTAACAGAATCTATAGAAACTGCATTAAAGCATGCAGATAATTTAGTATTAATAGATGTTATTGGCAGCAAAGAACAATTATTTAGCTGTAACTATGCATGCCCAGAATGTGGTTTTAGCTTTCCAGAGTTAACACCAAGAATGTTTTCATTTAACAATCCATTTGGAGCATGTCCAACTTGTATGGGTATAGGATATTTAATGAAAATGGACGAAGATTTAATTATACCAGATAAAAATAAAACATTATATGATGGTGTAAAAGCTTTTGGCTCTAGTACAATGAAAAGAGGAGACACCATGGCAAAAATGTATTTTGAAAGTATAGGTAGACATTATGGTGTAGATATAAAACAGCCAATAAAAAAATTGCCAAGAGAATTTTTAGAAAAAATACTATATGGTACAGGAGACGAAGAAATAGATTTTGAATATGAATCTTATGCAGGTGTACGAAAATTTACAGCTCCATTTGAAGGAGTATTGCCAACATTAGACAGACGTCATAGTGAAACAAAATCACAAGGGATGAGAGATTTTTACGAAATGTATATGACAAATTCTCCTTGTTATACATGTAATGGGGCAAGACTAAAAAAAGAAGTATTATGTGTAAAAGTAGGAGATAAAAACATAAATGAACTTACAGAAATGTCTATTAATAAAATAAAAGAATATCTAAATAACCTAGAACTAAATAAAACAGAAGCAATGATTGCAGATATGATTTTAAAAGAAATAGACCAAAGACTACAATTTTTAATAGATGTAGGGTTAGAATATTTAACACTATCTAGAAATGCAGGAAGTTTATCAGGTGGAGAGGCACAAAGAATACGTTTAGCAACACAAATAGGTTCAGGGTTAACAGGAGTTTTATACATATTAGACGAGCCAAGTATAGGCTTGCATCAACGTGATAATGATAGATTACTTGCAACATTAAAAAAACTAAGAGACCTAGGTAATACATTAATAGTAGTAGAACATGACGAAGACACAATGTATGCAGCAGACCAAGTAATAGATATTGGACCAGGAGCAGGAACACATGGTGGACAAGTTATGGCACAAGGTACAGCAGAAGAAATAAAACAAGTAAAAGGCTCTATAACAGGTGATTACCTAAGTGGAAGAAAAAGAATACCAGTACCAGCAAAAAGAAGAAAAATAGTAAAAAGTAAAGCAATAGAAGTACAAAATGCAACAGAAAATAATTTAAAAAATATTACTGTAAAATTCCCACTAGGAGTATTTACATGTGTTACAGGAGTTTCTGGTTCAGGTAAAAGTACATTAGTAAATGAAGTTTTATATAAACATATAGCAAAAGAACTAAATGGTTCAAACGAAAAACCAGGTAAATGCAAAGCAATAAAAGGGTTACAAAACATAGATAAAATAATAGACATAAATCAATCACCAATAGGAAGAACACCACGTTCTAACCCAGCAACATATACAGGAGTGTTTGATTTTATAAGAGATATATTTGCAGGAACAAATGAGGCAAAAATGCGTGGTTATCAAAAAGGAAGATTTAGCTTTAATGTTTCTGGAGGTAGATGTGAGGCTTGTAATGGAGATGGTGTGCATAAAATAGAGATGCACTTTTTACCTGATATTTATGTACCATGTGAAGTATGTAAGGGCAAAAGATATAATAGAGAAACACTAGAAGTAAAATATAAAGGTAAAACAATAGCCGATGTACTAGATATGACTGTAGAAGAAGCATTAGAGTTTTTTAAAAACATACCAAAAATAAAACAAAAAATACAAACATTAAATGATGTTGGTTTAGGTTATATAAAATTAGGTCAACCTTCAACAACATTATCAGGAGGAGAGGCACAAAGAGTTAAACTTGCTACAGAACTTTCTAAAAGAGCAACAGGAAAAACATTATATATATTAGACGAGCCAACAACAGGATTACATTTAGCTGATGTGCATAGGCTAGTAGACATACTTCATAGACTAGTTGATACAGGAAATAGTATAATAGTAATAGAACATAATTTAGATTTAATAAAAACAGCAGATTATATAATAGATTTAGGACCAGAAGGTGGAGATGCAGGAGGAGAAATAGTAGCAGTAGGAACGCCAGAACAAATATGTAAAAACGAAAAAAGCCATACAGGTAGATTTTTAAAAAAGTATTTGGATATTTAATAATAGGCATTGATTTTTTTCCTTAGTAATGATATTATACATAAAAAAAATAGGAGGAAAATTTATGGGAAAGTTTAAAAGAATAGATACAGAAATTGAAGGAGTATGTATTATTGAGCCAACAGTTTTTGGAGATAACAGAGGTTATTTTATGGAAACATATAACCAAGAAGAATTTAAAGAAATAGGAATTGATTATAATTTTGTACAAGATAATCAATCAAAATCTAAAAAAGGAGTATTACGTGGATTACATTTTCAAAAAGAAAATACACAAGGAAAATTAGTTAGAGTTATAAAAGGTTCAGTTTATGATGTTGCAGTTGACTTAAGAAGAAGTAGCAAAACATATGGAAAATGGGTTGGTGTAGAACTAACAGAAGAAAATAAAAAAATGTTTTTTATACCACCATATTTTGCACATGGATTTTTAGTATTATCTGATGAAGCAGAATTTACATATAAATGTACAGATATATATAATCCAGCTGCAGAAGGTGGCATAATGTATAATGACCCAGATGTAAATATAAAATGGCCAGAAGTAGATTGTGAAATACTAACATCAGAAAAAGATAAAAAACATCCAACACTAAAAGAATTTACAGCAAGTGATGTATGGAAAGATAAATAAAAGAAAGGAAGTAAAAAAATGAGTAATAATGTATTAGTAACAGGAGCAGCAGGTTTTATAGGAGCAAATTTTGCAGAGTATTTTGTAGCAAAACACCCAGATTATAAAGTAGTAGTGTTAGACAAGCTAACATATGCAGGAAATTTAGAAAACTTAAAAAACATAAAAGACAAAATAGAATTTGTACAAGGAGATATATGTGACTTTGATTTAGTTACAGATTTATTTAAAAAATATGATATAAATGGAGTTATCCATTTTGCAGCAGAATCACATGTAGATAATAGTATAAAAACACCTTTTATATTTACACAAACTAATGTAATGGGTACACATGTGCTTTTAGAAGCTGCAAGAAGAGCTTGGGGCGAAGGTAGTACAAATAAATTTGTACATATATCTACAGACGAGGTTTATGGTTCATTAGGAGAAGAAGGATATTTTACCGAAACATCTCCAATAAAACCAAGTAGCCCATATTCAGCATCAAAAGCAAGTTCAGATTTAGTAGCATTTGCATATAAAGAAACATATAAAATGAATGTAAATGTAACAAATTGTTCAAATAACTATGGACCATATCAACATAACGAAAAATTAATACCACATATGATTAAACTTGCATTAAAAGACCAAAAACTACCAGTATATGGTACAGGTAAAAATATAAGAGACTGGTTATATGTAGAAGACCATTGTGAAGCTATAGATTTAGTATTCCACAAAGGTGTAGCAGGAGAAAGATATAACATAGGTGGACACAATGAAAAAAGAAATATAGATATAGTAAAATTAATTTTAAAAAGACTAGAAAAACCAGAAAGCTTAATAGAATATGTAGAAGATAGAAAAGGGCATGACTATAGATATGCTATAGACCCAACAAAAATAAGAAACGAACTTGGTTGGTCACCAAAAACAAAATTTGAGGATGGAATTGTAAAAACAATAGATTGGTACCTAGCACATCCAGAATATTTACAATAATATTTTTTTTTATTATAAAATTGTATTGCTTACCAAAATGGGTAATAATATAATATAAATAGATAAAAAGGAGGAATTTATTATGTCAGTTAAAATCGGAATTAATGGTTTTGGAAGAATAGGTAAACTTTCAATGCAAGCCGCACTAGAAAAGGAAGGAGTAGAAGTAGTAGCAGTAAATGATCCATTTGTAACAGCAGACTATATGGCATATATGGTTAAATATGATACAGTACATGGAAGATTTACAGGAACAATCGAAGAAAAAGATGGGCATCTAGTAGTAGACGGAAAAGAAATAAAAGTATTTAACGAAAAAGAACCACAAAACATTCCTTGGGGAGAACTAGGTGTAGAATATGTTTTAGAATGCTCAGGAGTTTTTAAAACAATAGAACAAGCAAGTGAACACATAAAAGCAGGTGCAAAAAAAGTAATAATAAGTGCACCATCAAAAGATGCACCAATGTTTGTAATGGGAGTTAATCATACACAATATGACCCATCAATGAATGTTATATCAAATGCATCATGTACAACAAATTGTTTAGCGCCATTAGCTAAAGTTATAAATGATAACTTTGGAATAAAAGAAGGTTTAATGACAACAATACACTCAATTACAGCAACACAAAAAACAGTAGATGGAGCTTCTAAAAAAGATTGGAGAGGTGGTCGTGCAGCAGCACATAATATAATACCATCTTCTACAGGAGCTGCAAAAGCAGTAGGAAAAGTTATACCAGAATTAAATGGAAAACTAACAGGTATGGCATTTAGAGTTCCAACACCAGATTCTTCAGTTGTAGATTTAACTTGTAATCTAGAAAAACCAACAACATATGAAGAAATATGCAAAGTAATGAAACAAGCATCAGAAAACGAATTTAAAGGAATAATAGAATATGTAGACGAAGATGTAGTATCTTCAGACTTTATACATGACCCACATACTTCAATTTTTGATAGCAAAGCAGGTATTATGCTAACAGATACTTTTGTAAAATTAGTTGCTTGGTATGATAATGAATGGGGTTATTCTAATAAATTAGTTGATTTAGCAGTTTATATATCACAATTTTAACAATAATCACCATTTGGCTGTGTTAAAGTATTTTTAAAACGCGGTCACGTACACCAAGTACGCTCCCTTGCCTTTTAAAAACACTTTGCCTTGCCAAATAATAATTCTTGTTAAAATTAAGTAAGAACAATGAGTAATCATCATTTGGCATACCACATGCTGATGATTAAAATATAATAAAATATAAAAAAGAAAGAGGTAAAAATTATGATGAACAAAAAAACAGTAAGAGATATTGATTTAAAAGGAAAAAAAGTATTAGTAAGATGTGACTTTAATGTACCAATGGATGAAAACAGAAATATTACAGACAAAACAAGAATTGTAGCTTCATTACCTACAATAAACTATTTACTAGAAAATAATTGTAAAATAGTTATAGTAGCACACTTAGGAAGACCAAAAGGAGAAGTAAAACCAGAACTTTCTTTAGCACCAGTTGCAAAAGAATTATCTAAACAATTAGGAAGAGAAGTTTTAATGGCAAAAGATGTAGTTGGCGAAAGTGCACAAAAACTTGTAGCAAACCTAAAAGAAGGAGAAATAGTACTTCTAGAAAATGTAAGATATCATAGAGAAGAAACAGATAATGACCCAGAATTTGCTAAAAAATTAGCTTTTGACTGTGAAGTATATGTAAATGATGCATTTGGTACAGTTCATAGAGCACATGCTTCTACTACAGCAGTTACACAATACTTACCAGCAGTAGCAGGATTTTTAGTAGAAAAAGAAATAAACTTTTTAGGAAATACTATAGAAAATCCAAAAAGACCATTTATGGCAATAATAGGTGGAGCAAAAGTTTCTGATAAAATAGGAGTAATTGATAGCTTATTAGACAAAGTAGACAAACTACTAATAGGTGGAGGAATGGCATATACATTCTTTAAAGCACAAGGATATGAAGTAGGACGCTCAATATGTGAACCAGATAAATGTGGTTTAGCATTAGAACTAATGGAAAAAGCTAAAACAAAAGGTGTAGAAATGGTATTACCACTAGATGCACGTGTAGGAAGAGAATTTGCACCAGATACAGAAAATAAAGTAGTTCCATTTGACCAAATACCAGCAGATTGGGAAGGTTTAGATATTGGACCTGCAACAATAGAATTATTCTCAGAAAAATTAAAAGATGCAAAAACAGTTATGTGGAATGGAACATTAGGAGTTGCAGAATTTGAGCAATTTGCAATTGGTACAAATTCAATAGCAAAAGTATTAGCAGGACTAGAAGATGCTACAACAATAATAGGTGGAGGAGACTCTGCAGCAGCTACTGTAAAATCAGGAGTAGCAGATAAAATGACACATATATCTACAGGTGGTGGAGCTTCTTTAGAATTTATAGAAGGTAGAAAATTACCAGGAGTTGAAGCACTTTTAGATAAATAAAAGAGGTATTCTGTATGAAAATGTATGATATCATAGATAAAAAAAGACAAGGATATCAATTAAATAAAAATGAAATAGAATATTTTATAAAAGAATATGTAAAAAACAATATTCCAGACTATCAAGTCTCAGCTTTGCTAATGGCTATTTGTTTAAAGGGTATGACAGATGAAGAAATAACCGACTTAACAATAGCCATGGCAAACTCTGGCGATACATTAGATTTATCTCAAATAAATGGAATAACTGTAGATAAACATAGTACAGGTGGAGTTGGAGACAAAACCACCTTAATTGTAGGTCCAATAGTTGCAAGTTTAGGTTGTAAAGTTGCAAAAATGAGTGGTAAAGGACTAGGATTTACAGGAGGAACAATTGACAAATTAGAATCAATAGATGGTTATAAAACAAATATTAAAAGACAAGATTTTTTAAATCAAGTAAATAAAATAGGGATTAGTCTAATTAGTCAATCTGAAAATTTAGTTCCAGCAGATAAAAAAATATATGCTCTAAGAGATGTAACAGCAACAGTAAATAGTATTCCATTAATAGCATCTAGTATAATGAGTAAAAAAATAGCAGCAGGTTCAAAATGTATATTGTTAGATGTAAAAGTTGGTAGTGGAGCCTTTATGAAAACAATAGAAGATGCCACAAAACTTGCTCAAACTATGGTAAATATAGGCAATATGGCAGGAAGAGAAACAAAAGCTGTTATTACAAATATGGATATACCACTAGGACATGAAATAGGAAATATATTAGAAGTAAAAGAAGCAATAGATGTATTAAAAGGAAATGGGCCAGAAGATTTAACATATATATGTATAGAGCTTGCTACATATATGTATATGATGTGTACTAAAAAGTCAAAAGAAGAAAGTATGGCTTTAGTAAAAAAAGCATTAAATGATGGCAGTGCATTTAAAAAATTTAGAGAATTAGTAATTGCACAAGGTGGAAATGTAAATTTAATAGATAACCCAGAACTATTTTTAAAGCCAAAATACACAATAGAGTTAAAGGCAAAAAATAGTGGTTACATAGAACATATAGACACAGGCAAAATAGGGATAATAAGTTGTAATTTAGGTGCAGGTAGAAATAAAAAAGAAGATGCAATTGATTATACAGCAGGTATTACAATAACTGCTAAAACAGGAGAGTTTGTAAATAAAGGAGATGTAATTGCAAAATTATATACATCTAAAAAATTTGATATACAAGAATTAAATGATATGTATTTAAATGCAATTACAATATCTAAAAAGCAACCACCAAAACCACAAATGATATATAAAATAATAGACTAAATAAATATTATTAATTGGAGGTTTTTAATGGTAAAAAGAAATGAAACAAGAAAAATAAAAGTAGGAGATGTACAAATTGGAGGAAACAACGAAGTTGTAATACAATCTATGACAAATACAACAACAAAAGATGTAGAATCAACAGTTAAACAAATTTTAGAATTAGAGAATGTAGGTTGTAAAATAATAAGAGTTGCATGTTTAGACAATGAAGATGCAAAAGCAATAAAGCAAATAAAACAAAAAATACATATTCCAATAGTTGCAGACATCCACTTTGACTATAGAATAGCACTAGAAGCAATACAAGCTGGAGTAGACAAAATAAGAATTAATCCAGGAAATATAGGAAGTAAAGAAAGAGTAAAAAAAGTAGTAGACGAATGTAAAAAACACAATATTCCTATTAGAATAGGTGTAAATGGAGGATCACTAGAAAAAGATTTGCTAGTAGATGGAAAGCCTACAGCTAAAGGAATGGTAGAAAGTGCAAGAAGACATATACAAATACTAGAAGAGCTAGATTTTTATGATATTTGTTTATCATTAAAAGCATCTGATTTAGACTTGTGTATAGAAGCATACCAAGAAGCAGCAAAAGCATTTAATTATCCGCTTCACTTAGGAATAACAGAAGCTGGAACATTAATAGGTGGTACTGTAAAATCTAGTATAGGGCTTGGCATATTATTAAAACAAGGCATAGGAAATACAATGCGTGTATCACTTTCAGATAACCCTGTAGAAGAAATAAAAGTAGCAAAAGAAATACTAAAAAATTGTAACTTATATAAAAATTCACCAAAACTAGTATCTTGTCCAACATGTGGTAGAACAAGAATAGACTTAATTCCAATAGCAAAAGAAGTAGAAGAATTTTTGCAAGGAATAGAAGCAGACATAACAGTTGCAGTTATGGGTTGTGCAGTAAATGGACCAGGAGAAGCAAGAAATGCAGACATAGGTATAGCAGGAGGAATAAAAGAAGGGTTACTATTTAAAAAAGGTGAAATTATAAAAAAAGTAAAACAAGAAGAAATAGTAGAAGTTCTAAAACAAGAAATACTAAAAATGATAGGAGAAAAATAGTATGGAAATAATCCTAGGTAAAACAAGTGGATTTTGTGCAGGAGTAAAAAACGCAGTAGAAAATGCCCAAAAAGAAGTAGAAAAAACAAAAGGAATTACATATTGTTTAGGAGAGCTTGTACATAACAAACAAGTAGTAGAAGAACTAGAAAGCAAAGGCCTAAAAACAATAGAAAACATAGAAGAAGCAAAATCAAAAACAATAATAAGAGCACATGGAGTACCAAAAAGGGTATACCAAACAGCAGAAAAAATGGGTATAGAACTAATAGATTTAACATGTCCAAAAGTTAAAAAAATACATAATTTAGTAGAAGAATACTCAAACAATAAATATTTTGTATTTTGCATAGGAAATAGTAAGCACCCAGAAATTATTGGGATACAAGGATTTGGAAACAAAAACTTTTATGTAATAGAAACATTAGAAGATATAGAAAATGCAATAACAAAACTAGAACAATCAAACCTAAAAAAATTGCTAGTAATATCTCAAACTACTTTTAATAGCAAAAAATTTGATATAATAATAAACAATATAAAACAAAACTTACCAGCAAATATAGAGCTAGAAATACATAACACAATTTGTAAAGCAACAGAATTAAGGCAAAAAGAAACAGAAGAACTATCTAAAACAGTAGACTTAATGATTATAATTGGCGGAAAAAACAGCTCAAACACAAATAAATTATACGAAATAGCAAGCAATAATTGTAAAAAAGCAATATTTATACAAACAAAACAAGATATAGACTTAAATCTAATAAAAGATATACAAAAAATAGGAATAATGGCAGGTGCATCAACACCAAAAAATTCAGTTAATGATGTAATTAAATATTTACAAGAGAAAGGAAATTAAAATATGCGTAAAAAAGTAATTGCAGGAAATTGGAAAATGAATATGCTTCCAAATGAAGCAATAGCATTTATAGAAAAGATAACACCAGAAGTAAAACATACAAAAAATGATGTTATTTTATGTGTGCCATACACAGACTTATTTTATAGTTTACTTATAGCACAAGGAACAAATATAAAAATAGGTGCACAAAATATGCATTTTGAAGAAAAGGGAGCATATACTGGAGAAGTTTCAGGTCAAATGCTTGCAGCAATAGGTGTAAAATATGTAATAATAGGACATTCAGAAAGAAGACAATACTTTGCAGAAACAGACGACACAGTTAACAAAAAAGTAAAATCAGCCTTAAAAAACAATTTAACACCAATAATATGTGTAGGAGAAACATTAGAACAAAAAGAAAATAACAAAACAATAGAAGTAATTACTAACCAAACAAAATTGGCATTAGATGGTTTAAATTTAAAAGAATTGGAAAATATAATAATAGCATATGAGCCTATTTGGGCAATAGGAACAGGAAAAACAGCCACAAAAGAAGATGCAAACAATAGTATAAAAGAAATAAGAAAAGAAATAGAAAAAATATATAATCAAGATATTGCAGAAAAAACTACAATACTTTATGGTGGAAGTGTAAAAGCTCAAAATGCAAAAGAGTTATTCGAAATGTCAGATATAGACGGAGGTCTAATTGGCGGAGCAAGCTTAAAACCAGAAGAGTTTATAAAAATTGTAAATTACAATGAAAATTAAGGAAGGTTGAAGATGAAAGATAAAATAACAATGCTGATGATATTAGACGGTTTTGGAATTAACGAAAAAGAAGACGGAAATGCTATAAAACTTGCTAATACACCTAATATAGACGAACTAATGAAAAAATATCCAAATACACAAATTCATACAAGTGGACTAGAAGTAGGGCTTCCAGAAGGACAAATGGGTAATTCAGAAGTTGGTCATACAAATATAGGAGCAGGTAGAATTGTATATCAAGAATTAACTAAAATTACAAAATCTATAGAAGAAGGAAACTTTTTTACAAACCAAGAATTTATATCAGCTATAGAAAATTGCAAAAAAAACAATTCAAAATTGCATATAATGGGATTAATATCAGATGGTGGTGTTCATAGCCATATACGTCATCTATTTGGACTATTAGAAATGGCAAAAAGAAGAGACTTTGAAGATGTTTATATACATTGCTTTTTAGATGGAAGAGATACTTTGCCAGCATCAGCAGAAGGCTATATACTGGACTTAGAAGATAAAATGCAAGAAAAAGGAATAGGAAAAATTGCAACAATATCTGGTAGATTTTACAGTATGGATAGAGATAAAAGATGGCAAAGAACACAAAAAACATATGATGCAATGGTATATGGAAAAGGAAAAGAAGCAAGAAATGCAATCTCTGCATTAGAACAAAGTTACCAAAAAGAAGTATTTGACGAATTTGTAGAACCAATAGTAATTTGCAATGACGAAGGACCAGTTGCAAAAATAGAAGAAAATGATTCAGTAATATTTTTTAATTTTAGACCAGATAGAGCAAGACAAATAACAAGAGCAATTGTAGATCCAGAATTTAATGAATTTGAAACAAAAAAAATGAATTTATATTTTGTATGTTTTACAACATATGACGAAACAATGCCAAATGTGCACATAGCATTTAAAAAAGAACTATTAAAAAATACCTTTGGAGAAGTAGTAAGTGATAATGGACTTACACAACTTAGAATAGCAGAAACAGAAAAATATGCACATGTTACATTTTTCTTTAATGGAGGTAGAGAAAAACAATTTAAAGGAGAAGACAGAATTTTAGTACCATCACCAAAAGTAGAAACATATGATATGAAGCCAGAAATGAGTGCATATGAAGTGACAGAAAAGGTAGTAGAAGCAATAAAAAGCGACAAATATGATTGTATAATTTTAAATTATGCTAATCCAGATATGGTTGGTCATACAGGAAGTTTAAGTGCTGCAATAAAAGCAGTAGAGACAATAGACGAATGTATAAAAAAAGTTGTAAAAGCAATAAATGCAAAAAAAGGAACACTTTTAATTACAGCAGACCATGGAAATGCAGAGCAAATGATAGATTATAAAACAGGAGAACCACATACAGCACACACAACAAATCCTGTGCCATTAATATTAATTACAGAAAATAAAAATTTAAAATTAAAATCAGGAAGATTAGCAGATTTAGCACCAACAATGTTAGAAATAATGAATATACCAAAACCAGAAGAAATGACAGGTAATAGTCTATTAATTAAAGAATAGAAGGGGTTAAATTATGTTACGTCACACAAAAAAGATAAAGGAAAAATATACAGAAATACAAGAAAAACTTTTTTATATGATAACAAAAAAATGGGATAGCCTATATTTATATGCATCTGTTGTAGAAGGAGAAGAAGGAGAATTAACAGGAGAATTATTTTTTTACTATATACCAAAAGGAATATTAAAGAAAAAGCCTGTAAATGTATACGAAATTCCAGCAAAATTTAATATATCAGAAAAAGAATATGGCAAATTAGTAGAACTTTTGTATAATTCAATTAAATCATTAAGGCAAGAATTTATTGTAACAGGGCAAGAACCATGGAGTAACTTAACATTAATTATAAAAAACACAAAGTTTGCAATAGAATTTGGTTATGAAGATTTAAAAAATGATGGACTAACAAGTTATGAAAGACATATAATATGGAGATATAAATATTTAGGGCTATCTATAGACTATTCTAGTAAAGAAGAAAAAGAAGTATTAAAAAAATACATGGTAGATAAAGAACTAAATGGAGAAAAAGAAAAAGAATATTACGAAACAGGTATATATGTAAAAAATGTAAAAAATATAGTAGATTACGAAACAGCTGGCTATGAAGGTGCACAAAATGTAGAAGAAATAACAGAAGAAGAACATAAAACTGGCGGAAAAAACCAGATTTTAAAATTTTAATAGGAGGAAACTAAAAATGAAAGAAAGTTTAGAAATTATAGATATAAAAGCTCTAGAAGTACTAGACTCTAGAGGAAACCCTACAGTTCAAGTAGAAGTACAAACATTAGGAGGATTTAAAGGAGTAGCATTAGTTCCATCTGGAGCATCTACAGGAAGCTTTGAAGCAGTAGAATTACGTGATGGAGATAAAGATAGATATTTAGGTAAAGGTGTAACAAAAGCAGTAGAAAATGTAAATACAATAATTGCAGAAGAAATAATAGGTATGAATGTATATGATCAAATAGCTATAGACAAAAAATTAATAGAAATAGATGGAACACCAAATAAAGCAAAATTAGGTGCAAATGCAACTCTTGGAGTATCACTTGCAGTAGCTAAAGCAGCTGCAGCATCTTTAGGGTTAGAGTTATATAATTATATTGGTGGAGTAAATGCAAAAACATTACCAGTTCCAATGATGAATATTTTAAATGGTGGAAAGCATGCAGACAATACAGTAAATATTCAAGAATTTATGATTATGCCAGTAGGAGCTAAAACATTTTCAGAATGTATTAGAATGAGTGTAGAAATATATCATACACTTAAAAAAGTATTAAAAGAAAAAGGATTAGCAAGTGGAGTTGGAGACGAAGGTGGTTTTGCACCAAACCTAAAAAGTGATGAAGAAGCATTACAATTAATAGTAGAAGCAATAGAAAAGGCAGGATATAAGCCAGGAGAAGAAGTTTTATTAGCACTAGATGTAGCAAGTACAGAAATGTATGACGAAGCTAAAAAAATAGGAAAAGAAGGTTGCTACTATTTCTGGAAAACTGACGAGCTTAAAACATTAGACGAAATGATAGATTATATTGTAAATTTAACAGAAAAATATCCAATTATTTCTGTAGAAGATGGTTTAGCAGAAGAAGATTG
>CALXAW010000024.1 GCA_944386375.1 uncultured Clostridia bacterium | reverse complement strand
AACACAAATTACTATTTTCAATCATAATTATACCATTCAATAATACCGGTATCAATAGCAAATTTTTTATATAAAAAAGCAGTAAATCAAGCATAAAAATACAGAATACTTCAATTAATTTGAAATACTCTGTAATATAGATGATTACTGCATTTTATTTACTTTTATATTTGGTTGGTATATTTTAAACCCCACAGGTGTGGATTTGAATTTACAGTTTCCTGCAGGGTGGGAAGATGCTAAAAATATTAAATATTCTCAAGGATATACTAGACCTGCGCCTCGTGATTTTGTTGGTTTTGGGCCTCTTACTGAACCTGAGTCTTTGGCTATTTATAATTTTACATTAGAGCATAATTTTAGATTAATACTTACTTACCATTCTCAAGGTGAAGTTATTTACTGGCAATTTCAAAATTATAATCCTCCTATGAGCTTATCTATTGGAGAACAATTTGCTCAGGTTAGTGGATATAGCTTAGAAGAAACTCCTTTTAATTCCAGCTTTGCTGGTTATAAGGATTGGTTTATTCAAAATTATAATAGGCCTGGCTACACTATTGAAGTTGGCTTAGGAAATAACCCACTGCCTATTTCTCAATTTGATAAAATTTATAATGATAATTTGGGTATACTTGTACTTGGTATGGTTTTATAAAAGTTGCTACAAAATGTTTATATGTAATATTTTATGGGGATTGATTATACAATCCCCATTTTTTTAACTATTTGTTTTCCCTTTCTCATCATTTTCTTTTTATTTGAATTAGAACTTTCTGCATACATCATCATCATTCCTGCTGATATTAATGTTCCTATCATTATGCCTTTCATAAACTTCATATTTATTCCTCCTATACTAATATTTTGACTAATTTTATTATGCCTCTTTTTTTCTTTTTATATACAACTTTATTAATGTATATATTTCATGTAATGCAATGACTGCTAAAAAAGCTCCAAAACATTTTTTTAAAATTTCTACATTTGTTTTTACAGCAATATTTGCACCTATTATTGCCCCAATTATTCCACATACTGAAATAATTAATGCTAATTTTAAGTCTACATTTTTATTTTTTATATTTATACATATTGCTGCTATTGATGTTGGAATAAAAAAAATCAAATTACATGCTTGTGCTACATGTTGATCTATGCCAGAAATAGAGGTAAGAAGAAATATTAAAATTGTTCCTCCTCCCATTCCAAATCCACTTATAATTCCAGCTCCAACTCCACTTAATATATTTATCACTTTTTAATAATTCCTCCTTACGCATTTTTTTACCATATCATAGTAATAGACACATAAACTAAAAAGCAAGTAAATGCAATTTTTATTATATAGTCTGGAATCTTTTTTAACAAATGTGCACCAATTATTCCTCCTGCTATTCCACCTATTGCACATAATAATGCTATATTCCAATTTATAAAATCATTTTTATAATAAAAAAAGCTACTGGCTATTACCATTGGCAAAATACAACATACTGATGTTGCTCTTGCTATTAAAGAATCAATTTTTAAAATATACATAAAAGCTGGAACTAAAATCATTCCTCCACCTGTAGAGAAAAAACCACTTATTAATCCAGCAAGTAATCCAATAATTATTTTTTTTATCATTTTAATACCTACTTTTTATAATTAATAGTAGTTTTTCCATTTTTATTTGTTTTATTAATTTTTATTGTATAAACCTTCACATATTTCTTCTATCATTTTTGTTAATGTTTCGTCACATTTATGCATTTGATAAATTATTCTTTTTCTTAAATCTTCGTCTGCAATATTGTCTGCTAAATCTAAAAACTTTTGTAATTGTTTTAGATAAATTCTATTTTTAGTTTTCCAATCTTGAGATTTTATTATATCTTCTGCTGTTATTGTTTTATTTACTTGTTTCATCTTTATACATCCTTTCTTTATATTAATTTTTGATATATTATGACATATTTTTTTAAAATTTTTGCAAAAATTATGCGAAAAGCCTATTTTAATTTATCAAAAATTACATCTTAACTCATAAGTTGATTTTTATATATAATAGCAGATTTTACTTTTACAGTCAAGTTATACCAGAACAAAAGCGATGTGATTAAGATATTTTAACATTTTAGTATAGTTACACATCGCGTATTTGTTCGCGCGCCAATTTTACGAAGTAAACTAAAGTGCAATGTTGGAGCACAGCGACTTTTATACACTAGGAAAGTATGACTTTCCTAGTGTATAAAAAAGAAATTATTCTTGTTTCTATAGTTGCATAAATATTTTGTTATACAAGAATAATTTCTTAGTATGTTATAATTATTCTACTGTATCATCTTTTATATAGTATTTTGTACCTAGCATTTCGTCTGGCAAATATTGTTGCTCCACATAATGACCTGGATAGTCATGTGGATATAAATAACCTTCGTGATAACCTAGTTCTTTCATTTTTTCTATTGGTGCATTTCGTATATGCATAGGTATTTGCCCTGTATTTTTTGTTTTAACGTCATTTAATGCTTTATCTATTCCTAAATATGCTGCATTTGATTTTTTAGATGTTGCTACATATACTGCCGCTTCTGCAAGTATTATTCTTGCTTCTGGCATTCCTATCATATGTATTGCTTGCATTGCAGAAGTAGCTACAACTAAAGCATTTGGGTTTGCCATACCTACATCTTCTGCAGCACAAATAACTATTCTTCTTGCTAAAAATACTGGATCTTCGCCACCATTTAATGCTCTTGCTAAATAAAACAGCGAAGCATCTGGGTCTGACCCTCTCATAGATTTAATAAATGCACTTATATTATCATAATGGCTGTCTCCATTTTTGTCAAATACTGCCTTTCTTGTTTGTACACTATCTTTTAAAATCGCATCTGTTATATGTATTGCACCATCTGAGTCCATATTTGTTGTTAATACTGCTATTTCTAAACCATTTAGTGCTGTTCTTACATCTCCATTTGCTATATTTGCAAGTTTTTTTAAAGAGCTATCTTCTATTTTTATATTATATTCTCCTAACCCATCTTTTCTTGTAATTGCATTTTTTAATATTTTATATATATCGTCTTCTGTTAATGGGTTTAGCTTAATTACCATAGAACGTGATATTAAAGCTTTATTTACCTCAAAATATGGGTTTTCGGTTGTTGCACCTATTAATATTATTGTACCATTTTCTACATATGGCAAAAGAGCATCTTGTTGCAATTTGTTAAATCTATGTATTTCGTCTATAAATAAAATACTTTTTCCTGCTGGATTTAACATATAGTTTTGTGTTTCTTCTATTACTTTTTTTATATCTGCAACTCCTGCTGTTACTGCATTTATTTTATAAAATTTATATTTAGTAGCTTCGCTTATTACTCTAGCAAGCGAAGTTTTGCCACAGCCTGGAGGTCCAAATAATATAATACTAGAGAGTCTATCTGCTTTTATGGTTCTATATAATATTTTATCTTTGCCTAAAACATGTTCTTGTCCAACATATTCTTCTAATGTTTTAGGACGTACTCTATATGCTAGTGGTTCTGTACTCATAAATTTTCCCTTCTTTATTTTTTACTTAATTCTTTTAGTCCATGTTTTATAAGTTCTTCTACTGTTAAATTATCTTTTTCTATTTTTTCAAATACTTTTTCTATTTCTTTTTTGTTATATCCTAATACTTGTAATGCTGACATTGCCTCTTCTATTGCTTGTACATTTTCTTTACTGTCTTTTGTCTTTTTACCTTCTATTTTTTCTATATTTTCTTCTTTTTTAAGTTTATCTTTTAGTTCTAATACTATTCTTTGTGCAGATTTTGTACCAATTCCTGGCACTTCTACTAATTTTGATATATCATTTGCAATTACAGCTAAAGCAAATTCTGATGGTTCTATTATAGAAATCATAATAATTGCTGTTTTTGCGCCAATACCGCTTACAGATAGCAACAGCTCAAACATACGCAACTCTTCTTTTGTATTAAAACCAAATATGCTTATATCATCTTCTCTTACTCTATAGTAAGTATATACTTTTACTTTATCTCCAATATTTCCTAGCTTTTCCATTGCTGTTTCTGGCATAAAAACTTTATACCCTAAACCTGTAGTTTCTATTACTACATAATCTTTTGCTTTATCTTCTATTGTTCCTTTTATATATGCTAACATATTTTATCTTTCTCCTTCTTCTTTTGATATTTCTTTTCTATGTTGTTTTACTGCTTTTTTTAATATTTTGGCACCTATTTGATTTGGATGTCTACCTATTACGAGCCCTTCGTCTTCTAGTTTAACTAAATTATCCATATCTACAGGTAAAAATCTTTTTTCTTTTAATGAATACATATATGTTTTTATTTCTTCTTTTTCTTTAGAAAACATGCATAAAGTGTATTCTCTAGAATTATCTTTTGCAAGCCTATAACAATCTATTTGATACATCTTTTTTTCCCAATATTGTGGTACCATTTTGTTAAATGCACTATAATAATATTTTTGTGCTTCTACATATCCTTGTATATCTGTTTCTTTTTCTAATTTAGTACTATTTATAATATGTTCTAAAGCTTGGTTTGAGTCAAGTTTTTTTACTTCTTGTGATAGTTCTTCTAATTCTTTATCTTTATAATCATTTTTTATATATCCTAGTTTTTTATCTATTTGTTTTATTTCTTCGTCTGTTATTAAATTATTATGGTCTGCTATTTCAAATTCTGACATTGTAAAATGTTTAGTTTTTGAACCTGTTTGTATTTTGTGTAAGTCCATTTGAACATCTGCATCTAATAGTCTACCATCACTTAAATGTACTACTGGGTGCATATGTTTTTCGGCATCTTCTTCGTCTATTACAACATTACATTTTATACCCATATCTTTTAATATGTCTCTAAATAAATATGAAAGTGAAACACATATTATAGTCTTTTTTTCTGCAACTTCGTCTGTATTGCGTTCGGTTCTTCTTGCTAGTGCATATATTTTTCTTTGTGTGTCTCTATTTCCATAATAATATTTTATATCAAATGCCTTTATTTTACCAAGTTCTAAGTATATGTATCTTACTGTTTCTAATTCGTTTAGTCCTTGTGGCATATTTTTTCTAAAATGTTCTATTAATTGTTTTCTATTCATTTTCATCATTCCTTCGCATTTTATAATACACTATATTTCCACAAAAAGCAACCAAAATGCTATTTACAAAGCAATAAAAAAGTTATATAATTGTAAACAGTTTAGAAGATATAGTGAAAATAATTTTTCTTATATCTATGTATTTAAGGAAGGAGACATAATTCAATTTTGAATTATATGTTTTATTATGGAACTAAAAAATGTTTTAAAAAATGTACAAACAGAAGAAATTATAGGAGATGTTAATGTTAATATTACAAATATAGCATCTGATTCTAGACAAATTAAAGATGGAGGTTTGTTTTTTGCAATTAAAGGATATACAAAAGATGGTACAAAATTTATAGATGCTGCACATAAAAATGGAGCATATGCAGTTGTACTAGAAAAAACTACAAATAAGGATGAACTAAACATTCCAAATGGAATGACTGTTGTGGTTGTAGAAAATATCCGTTATGTTATGGCAATTTGTAGTTGTAATTTATATGACAATCCATCTAAAAAATTAAAGTTAATTGGTGTTACTGGTACAAAGGGGAAAACTACTTCTACTTTTATGATTAAGTCTATTTTAGAAAAGGCTGGCCATAAAGTAGGTTTAATTGGTAGTATTGCAATTTATATAGGAGATAAAGAGCTAGAAGTAACAGATAGAACAACGCCAGAAAGTTTTAAAATACAACAATCTTTAGATTTAATGGTTAAAGAAAATGTAGATATTGCAGTTGTAGAGGTATCTTCTCAGGCAATGAAATTAGACAGAGTTACTGGTTGTGACTTTGATACAGTTTTATTTACAAATCTTTCTGAAGATCATATTAGCCCAAAAGAGCATAAAGATATGGATGATTATTTTAATGCGAAACTTTCTTTAGTTAAGCTTGCTCCAACAGTTGTGGTAAATTTAGATAATGAATATACTAAAAAAGTTCCAAGCTTAGTTGATGGCAAAAAAATAATTACTTTTTCTATGAAAGAACCTGCTACTATATTTGGCAAAAACTTAAGACCAAGTAATGCATACACAGATTTTACAATAACAATAGATGGAAAAGACGAAGATGTGCATGTTACTATTCCTGGTGAATATATGGTATATAATGCATTAGGTGCAATAGGTGTTGCAACTAATTTTGGAGCAGATATAGAAAGCATACGAGCTGGATTAGATAATTTTAAGGTATTTGGTAGAAGCGAAATGGTGCCTAATAAATTAGGTTTAACAATTATGATAGATTATGCACATACACCAGCAAGTTTAGAGTCTATTTTAAAAACTGTTAAGCCATATACAAAAGGTAGAGTTATTTGTACATGGGGTGTTGGTGGAGACAGAGATAGTGCAAAAAGACCTATAATGGGAGAAATTTCTGGAACACTTGCTGATTTTACAATTTTAACTTGTGACCAGGTTCGTACAGAACCTCCTAAAAATATTATGGCTGATATAGAAGTTGGGCTTAAAAAATCTGGTGGAGATTATGTAATTATTTTAAATAGAACAGAAGCTATAAGACATGCTATTAGTATGGCAACAAAAGATGATATTATTGTTATACCTGGTCTTGGAAATGACTTATATATTGAATATATGGGTGTTAAATACCCATATAACGAAAGAGTTATAATTGCAGATATTATTGACGAAATGCTAGGCGAAAAAGAAAAAGGTTCAGGGCCTAGTGACCATAAGTCAGTATTTCCTATACCAGAAGACAAGCTAAAATAATAAAGTCATAATTTCTAATTAGTATATCCCCCTATAAAAATAGGGGGTTTTATATATTATTTTCGTCTATTACACCTTCAAAAACTTTAGTTGCTATTCCTTCCATAAATACATTTTCGCTAATTTCGTCCCAGTCTATTTTTAGTTCTCCGCCTTTTAACAATACTGTTACATCAGTTCTTGTATAACCATTTACATTACTTGCTACTGCTGCAGCACATGCACCTGTACCACATGCAAAAGTTTCGCCTGTTCCTCTTTCCCATACACGCATTTTTATATTGCCTCTATTTATTATTTGCACAAATTCTACATTTGTTCTATTTGGATAATATTTATGGTTTTCTAATAATGGTCCATATTTTTCTACTTCAAAATTTTCTACATTATCTACATAAATTATAGCATGTGGATTACCCATAGATATATTTGTAATTTCAAATGTTTTGTCTAATATTTTTAATTTAGCTTTTTCTAAAATTTGTGGCTTACCCATACATATTTGTATAATCTCTATTCCACTATCTTCTAATTTTAAGTTTGCATACTTTATTCCAGCAAGTGTTTCTATACTTATAGGCTTATTTGTAATGCAATTTGAATTACATTTTGGGTTGCATTTTGCATTACAATTTGAATTACATTTTGGGTTGCATTTTGCATTACAATTTGAATTACATTTTGATATATATTTGTCATACACATATTTTGCAAAACAGCGTATTCCATTACCACACATTTCTGCTTGTGTTCCATCTGCATTATATATACTCATTTTATAATCTGCTATTTTGCTATTATCTATAAAAATAACACCATCTGCGCCAATACCAAAATGCCTATTGCTTGCATATCTTACAAAACTAGGTATTTTTTCTGCTTCAATTTCATTTTTTCCATTTAGCCTATCTATATAAATATAGTCGTTACCTAAGCCATGCATTTTTGTAAAATTTATCATAACATCATCATCCTTTTTACAAATATATGATTTATGGCTGTGGTTTATTACATATATTTAAAGCCCCATAAGTAGAGGTTGTACCTTACCTATGGGGCTTTCTGATAAGTTATAATTCTTATTATTTTTCTGTATTTTCAGCTGTTTCTTGTTCTTTTTTTGTGTTTTTTTCCTTTTTTTGCTCTGTTTTTTGTTCTTTTTCTTGTGCTTGCTTTTCGTCTTTCTTTTCTTCTTTATCTTTTTCTTTATCTTGTTTTTGTTTTTGAGCTTTTTCTTTTTCCTTTTGCTTTTCCTTTTCTTTTTGTTTTTGTCTTTCTCTTTCTTTTTGCTTTTCTTCTTCTTCTACTAGTGATTTTATTTTAATATCTTGGTATTTTCTCATACCTGTTCCTGCAGGGATTAGTTTACCTATTATTACATTTTCTTTTAATCCTAATAGATGGTCTTCTTTTCCTTTTACTGCTGCATCTGTTAATACTCTTGTTGTTTCTTGGAATGATGCTGCAGATAAGAAGCTGTCTGTAGCAAGTGATGCTTTTGTAATACCTAGTAATACACGTTTTCCTGTTGCTGGACGTTTTCCTTGTGCCTCTGCCTCATTGTTTTTGTCCTCAAATTCATACATATCTACTAAAGAACCTGGGAACATATCTGTGTCGCCATTATCGTCAACTCTAACTTTTTTAAGCATTTGTCTACCGATAACTTCTATGTGTTTGTCATTTATATCAACACCTTGGTTTCTATAAACTTTTTGTACCTCAGAAATTAGGTAGTCATGCACACCTTTTGGTCCTTTTATTGCAAGTATTTCGTTTGGATTTATTGAACCTTCTATTAATGGGTCTCCTGCTTTTACTAAGTCTCCATCTCTTACTTTTAGTTTTGATCCAAATGGTATTGTATATGATTTTATATCATCTTTACCTGTTACTACAATTTCTTTCTTTTTCTTTGTTTTTTTTATTTTTACTTTTCCATCTATTTCTGTAATTATTGCTAATCCTTTTGGTTTTCTAGCTTCGAATAGTTCTTCTACTCTAGGAAGACCTTGTGTAATGTCTGCTACACCTGCTACACCACCAGAGTGGATAGTTCTCATAGTAAGCTGTGTACCTGGTTCACCTATAGATTGTGCAGCTATAATTCCAACTGCTTCTCCTATTGCTACTTGGTCTCTTCTTGCTAAGCCCATACCATAACATTTTTGACATACACCATGTTTTGCTCTACATCCTAATACACTACGTACATTAACTTTTTCTATTCCTGCTGCTACTATTTTTTCTGCTATATCGTCATTTATTAATGTGTTTGTGTCTACTATAACCTCTTTAGTTTTAGGGTCTACTATTGGTTCTAATGCATATCTTCCTATTAGTCTTTCTTGTAGTTTTTCTATTACTTGGTTACCATCTCTTATTTCTGTAAGTTCCATTCCATCATGTGTACCACAGTCTTCTTCTCTTACTATTATATCTTGTGATACATCTACAAGTCTTCTTGTTAAATATCCAGAGTCTGCTGTTCTTAAAGCTGTATCTGATAGACCTTTACGTGCTCCATGTGAAGAAATAAAGTATTCTAGTGCATCTAGACCTTCACGGAAACATGATTTTATTGGTATTTCTACTGCTTTACCTGTAGTACTTGCCATAAGACCACGCATACCTGCTATTTGTCTTAATTGGTTCATATTACCACGTGCTCCAGATTTAACCATCATGAATATTGGGTTTAAGTCGTCAAAGTTTTCTTCCATTGCTTTACTTACGTCTTTTGTTGCATCTTCCCAAACTTTTATTACTGACTGATATCTTTCGTCATTTGTCATTAAACCACGTTTATATTGTTTTCTGATGTTTTCTACTTTTTTGTCTGCTTCTGCTAATATGTCTTTTTTAGCTGCTGGTACTTCAACATCTGCAACAGAGAATGTTACACCTGCAAGTGTAGAATATTTAAATCCTGTTGATTTTATATAGTCTAGTACTTCTGCAACTTCGTCTAGTCCATGAACTTTTATACATCTTTCTATAATGTCTCCTAAGTTCTTTTTCATAACTGGGAAACTTATTTCTAAGTTGAATTTTTCTTCGTCATTGTTTCTGTCTACATATCCTAAATCTTGCGGAATTCCTTCGTTATATATTATTCTTCCTACACTTGTTTCTATTTTTCTTTTCTCTATTTTTCCATCTATTTCTTTTTCTACTCTTACAAATATTTTTGCATGTATACCTACTTCTTTATTGTGGAATGCTATTATTGCCTCGTCTTTAGAGCCAAAGTATTTTCCTTCTCCTTTTTCTCCATCTATTAGCATTGTTAAATAATAGCTTCCTAGTACCATGTCTAGAGTTGGTACTGTAACTGGCTTACCATCTTGTGGTTTTAAGAAGTTGTTTGTAGAAAGCATTAAAAATCTTGCTTCTGCTTGTGCCTCTGGTGATAGTGGAACATGTACTGCCATTTGGTCACCATCAAAGTCTGCATTAAATGCTGTACATACAAGTGGATGTAGTTTTATTGCTCTACCTTCTACTAGTACTGGTTCGAATGCTTGAATACCAAGTCTATGTAATGTTGGCGCACGATTAAGCATAACTGGGTGGTCTTTTATAACTTCTTCTAATATTCCCCATACTTCTGGTCTTAGTCTTTCTACCATTCTTTTAGCATTTTTTATATTATGTGCTATTTTTCTTCCTACTAATTCTCTCATTACAAATGGTTTAAATAATTCTACTGCCATTTCTTTTGGTAGACCACATTGATATATTTTTAGTTCTGGTCCTACAACTATAACAGAACGACCAGAGTAGTCAACTCTTTTTCCAAGTAGGTTTTGACGGAAACGTCCTTGTTTACCTTTTAACATATCTGATAATGATTTTAGTGGTCTGTTACCAGCTCCTGTTACTGGTCTACCACGTCTACCATTGTCTATTAGTGCATCTACAGATTCTTGTAACATTCTTTTTTCATTTCTTACAATTATCTCTGGTGCTCCTAATTCTAATAGTCTTTTTAATCTGTTATTTCTATTTATAACTCTTCTATATAAATCATTTAAGTCTGATGTAGCAAATCTTCCTCCATCTAATTGAACCATTGGTCTTAGCTCTGGTGGAATTACTGGTACTACACTCATTATCATCCATTCTGGTCTATTTCCAGATAGTCTAAATGCTTCTACTGTATCTAATCTTTTTATTAATTTTGTTCTTTTTTGCTCACTTGCTTTTTCTATTTCTTTTTTAATTTGTGCTGATAATTTTTCTAAGTCTATTTTTTCTAGCAATTCTTTTAAAGCTTCTGCTCCCATTCTTGCTGTAAATGATTTTTTACCATATTTTTCTTCTGCTTCGTGGTATTCTTTTTCGTTTAATATTTGACATTGTTCTAGTCCTGATGTTCCTTTATCTGTAACTATATATGATGCAAAATAAACTACTCTTTCTAGGTTTCTTGGTGATATATCTAACATTAATGCTATTCTGCTTGGAATTCCTTTAAAATACCATATATGTGCAATTGGTGCTGCAAGTTCTATATGTCCCATTCTTTCTCTTCTTACTTTTGACTTTGTTACTTCTACACCGCATCTATCACATACTATACCTTTATATCTAACTCTTTTATATTTACCACAATGGCATTCCCAGTCTTTTGTAGGTCCAAATATTTTTTCACAAAATAGACCGTCTTTTTCTGGTTTTAATGTTCTATAATTAATTGTTTCTGGTTTTTTTACTTCGCCTTTTGACCATTCTCTTATTCTTTCATCTGATGCAATACCAATTTTTAATTTTTCAAATATTTCTAATTCATCCATTACTATAAATGGCCCCCTTATACAATTGTTTTAGGTGACTTCAAAACTATTTTATACTTAAACACCGCTCGAACAATTCCCTCTTGTAGTATAAAACTTTTTTGATGTCTATTCAATTAATTTATGGCTATTGTCTAATAGGAATGTTTTATTTCCTATTAGACAATAAATTTGTTTTAAATTATGTCATCATCATTGTACATATTGTCTTCTGCTAGGTCATTGTCAAAAATATCATTTTCGTCATCATCTAGGTCTTCGAAAAATTCGTCACTATCTTCTTCGTCTTCAAGTAATGTTTTGTCTGCATCTGGGTCTTCTTCTATATAGTTTCCTTCTATTTCGTCTTGAACAGCAACCTCTTCTTCTGCTAAGATCTTTTTATCTGTTTCTGGATTATATTCTATTCCTTCGTCAATGTTTTCTTTTATTTCTAGTTCTTCATTTTCTTTAGTATATAATTTTACATCTAATCCTAAAGATTGAAGTTCTTTTACCAATACTTTGAAGCTTTCTGGTACTCCTGGTTCTGGTACATTTTCGCCTCTTACTATTGCCTCATATGTTTTTACACGTCCTACAATATCATCTGATTTAACTGTAAGAATTTCTTGTAGTGTGTATGCAACACCATATGCTTCTAGTGCCCAAACTTCCATTTCTCCAAAACGTTGTCCACCAAATTGTGCTTTACCTCCAAGTGGTTGTTGTGTTACTAGTGAGTATGGACCTGTTGAACGAGCATGTATTTTATCGTCTACTAAGTGGTGTAGTTTAAGCATATACATTACTCCAACTGTTATTGGCTTATCAAATGGGTCTCCTGTTCTACCGTCATATAAAATTGTTTTTCCTGTTCTTGACATATCTGCTTTTTCTAGTAAGTCTGATATTTCTTCTTCTGTTGCACCATCAAATACTGGTGTTGCAACTTTCCAACCTAGTGCTCTTGCTGCTCCTCCTAAGTGTACTTCTAAAACTTGGCCTAAGTTCATACGTGAAGGCACTCCAAGTGGGTTAAGTAAAATATCTACTGGTGTTCCATCTGGCATAAATGGCATATCTTCTACTGGTAATATTCTAGATATAACACCTTTGTTACCATGACGTCCTGCCATTTTGTCTCCTACTGATATTTTTCTTTTTGTTGCTATATAACATCTTATTACTTGGTTTACACCTGGTCCTAATTCGTCTGAATTGTCTCTGTCAAATATTTTTACATCTACTATTGTTCCTGCTTCTCCATGTGGTACTCTAAGTGATGTGTCTCTAACTTCTCTTGCTTTTTCTCCAAATATTGCACGAAGTAATCTTTCTTCTGCTGTTAGTTCTGTTTCTCCTTTTGGAGTAACTTTACCTACTAATATATCTCCTGGTCTTACTTCTGCACCTATTCTTATTATTCCATTTTCGTCTAGGTCTTTTAATGAGTCATCTCCTACATTTGGTATGTCTCTTGTTATTTCTTCTGCTCCTAGTTTTGTGTCACGACATTCGCAATCATATTCTTCTATATGTATAGATGTGTATACATCTTCTTTTACTAGTCTTTCGCTAATTAGTATAGCATCTTCGTAGTTGTAACCTTCCCAAGTAGAAAAAGCTATTAATACGTTTTTACCAAGTGCCATTTCTCCATTTTGTGTAGATGGACCATCTGCTATAACTTCGCCTTTTTTTACTTTTTCTCCTTTTACAACTATAGGTCTTTGGTTTATACATGTTCCACCATTTGTTCTTTTAAATTTACGTAGTTTATGTGTAACTGTTCCTAGTTTTTTGTATTTTACTGTTATAAAGTCTCCTGTAACCTTTTCTATTACACCATCATCTTGTGCTAATACCAATATTCCAGAATCTTTTGCTGCTCTATATTCTATACCTGTTCCTACTATTGGTGCTTCTGTAATCATTAGTGGAACTGCTTGACGTTGCATGTTTGCACCCATAAGTGCACGTTTTGCGTCGTCATGTTCTAAGAATGGTATCATTGCTGCTGCAACAGAAACTAGCTGTTTTGGTGATACATCTACATATTGTACTCTATCTTTTTCTACCTCTATTATTTCGTTTAAGTGTCTTACACGTATTCTGTCATGTATAAATTCGCCATTTTCGTCCATTGGCTCTGATGCTTGTGCTATTATGTAATTGTCTTCTACATCTGCACTCATATATTCTACTATGTCTGTTGCTCTATGTGTTTCTGGGTCTATTTTTCTATATGGTGTTTCTATAAAGCCATATTCATTTATACTTGCAAATGAAGAAAGTGCAGATATTAACCCTATGTTTGGCCCTTCTGGTGATTCTATTGGGCATAATCTACCATAGTGTGTATAGTGTACGTCACGTACCTCGAAGCCTGCTCTTTCTCTAGTTAAACCTCCAGGTCCTAATGCTGATATTCTTCTTTTATGTGTTAGCTCTGATAATGGGTTTGTTTGGTCCATAAATTGTGATAATTGTGAGCTTCCAAAGAATTCTCTTATTGATGATGTTATTGGTTTTGTGTTTATTAGAGTTTGTGGTGTTATTATGTCTAGGTCTTGTATTGTCATTCTTTCACGTACTACTCTTTCTAGTCTTGTTAAACCTATTCTGAATTGGTTTTGTAATAATTCTCCTACACATCTAATTCTACGGTTTGCTAAGTGGTCTATGTCGTCTATTGTTCCTAAACCATGTGATAGGTTTAGTACATAATTTATTGATGCTATTATGTCTTCTGTTGTTATGTGTTTTGGTACTAATTCGTCATGTCTTTCTTGTATTGTTTTTACTAAATTTTTTGAGTCTGTATTTTCTATAATGTTTTTTAATACTTCATAATTTACATTTTCTTTAAAGTGTACTTTACTTAAGTCTACATCTGCTAATGCTTTATAGATATTTACTGTTCCATTTCCTATAACTCTTACTTTTCTTTCTGAAACCAAAACATCTACTATATTTATTCCAGAGTTTTGTATTTGTTCTGCTATGTCTTCTGTTATTATTTCTCCTGCTGTAACAAATACTTCTCCTGTTTCTTTATTTACAATATCTTCTGCTGCTATTTGGTTTTGTATTCTTTTTGCTAAACTTAGTTTTTGGTTAAATTTATATCTACCTACTTTTGCTAGGTCATATCTTCTATTGTCAAAAAATAGTCCATTAAATAAATTTTTTGCTGCATCTACTGTTGGTAGTTCGCCTGGTCTTAATTTTTTATATATTTCTATTAAGCCATC
>CALXAW010000023.1 GCA_944386375.1 uncultured Clostridia bacterium | reverse complement strand
AAACAAAGCCAATAATTTTAATATTTGGTGGTAGTCAAGGAGCACAAAAAATAAATGAAGCACTATTGGGAATAATAAAACAAAAATTAAATAACAATTATCAAATAATGTGGGCAACAGGACCAAAACAATATGACATAGTAAAAGAAGAACTAGAAAAAGCAAAACTAAATATAAATAGGATAGAAAATGCAAAAATAATACCATATATATATAATATGGAAGAAGTAATGAATGTATCAGATGTAATAGTATGCAGAAGTGGAGCAATGACAATTGCAGAAATATCAAACTTAGGAAAACCATCAATACTAATTCCACTTCCAAATGTAAGTGGAGATCACCAATTATATAATGCAAAAGTATTAGAAAATGTAGGAGCAGCAAAAATTATATTAAATGACAAACTAGAAGCTCAAATATTAAATAACACAATACAAGAAATAATATTAGACAAAAACAAAATGGCACAAATGGGAAAACGAGCATTAACAAAAGCAACTTACAATGTAGAAGACAAAATATATGAAGAAATAAAAAAATTAAAGGGAGAATAAAATGCTAAAAAAAGTACAAGTTAAAATAGTATTAATATTTTTCATAGTAGGAATTTTAATGATAGGCATAATGGGGCTATTTTTTATTGGCATGTTAAACAATGTAAGCAGTAATATTCAAGAAGATAATATAAACTCTACAGAACAAGCAGTACAAATAGTAGGAGACCTTACCCAAAAAACACAAATTGTGCTTGGAATATCAGCAATAACATTTACAGCTATTGTAGCACTATTAGGAGTATTAGTTTCAAAATTAGTAGTAAAACCAGTAAGCAATACATTTGACATGATGACAGACGAACTAAAAGACAAATTAAATGAAGTATCAAAACAAAAAAATCAAATAGAAACAATTTTATTACATATGACAGATGGAATTATTGCATTTGACATGCAAGGAGAAATCATACTAATAAATCCAGCAGCAAAAAAATCATTAAAAATATCACCAGAAGACAATAGTTTTGACGACATATTCAAAAAATGTGGTGCAGAAATAAATATGGAAAAAATAATCTATTTAGAAAATTGGACTTCAACAGAACAAAGAGTAAAAATAGAAGATAAATATATGCACATATTTTTTGCACCATTTAAAAACGAAAATGACACACCAGCAGGCGTTATAGCTGTTATTCAAGACATAACAGAACATGTAAAACTAGATAATATGAGAAAAGAATTTGTAGCAGATGTATCACATGAGCTAAAAACACCAATAACATCAATAATGGGCTATGCAGACACACTATTAGAAGCAGAATATGACAAAGAAACACAAGGAAAATTCTTAAATGTAATAGCAACAGAAGCTAGAAGAATGGCAAAACTAGTAACAGACTTACTTACACTATCAAGATATGATAATGACAAAAACAGACTAAGAAAAGAATCATTTGACTTAGGAGACTTAGTAAAAAAATGCCAGGACAAGCTAGCAATAGAAATAATGAAAAAAAAGCACAAAGTAAGTTGTTTTGTAACAGCAGATGTACCACCAGTATATGCAGATAAAGGAGACATAGAAAGAGTAGTATTAAACATATTATCAAATAGTGTAAAATACACCAAAGACGGTGGAGAAATAAAAATATATGTAGGTTTTGTATATAATGATGCATACATAAAAATTATAGACAATGGAATAGGAATACCAGAAGAAGACCTAACAAGAATTTTTGAAAGATTTTACAGAGTAGACAAGGCACGAACAAGAGAGTTAGGGGGAACAGGTTTAGGACTTTCAATTGCCAAAGAAATATTAGATAAAAACGGAGGAAGTATAGATATAAAAAGTGTTGTTGGAGAAGGCACAGAAGTTGTAATAAGAATTCCAACTAAAGATTAAATACTTTAGTTGATAAAAAAGCAAAAATAATGTATAATTATTTAAGTTAAAAGTTTAGGAGGAACAAATTTGAAAGAAAATACCGTATTAAAAGAAGTTTTAGAATGGATATATTGTATAATAATAGCTGTAGTATTAGCATTATGTATTAGATACTTTGTAGGAACACCAACAATAGTAAAACAACCATCAATGTATCCAACACTAGTACAAGACGAAAGACTATGGTTAAATAGATGGGGAAGAACAACAAAACAAATGCCAGAAAGAGGCGACATAATAACATTTGAAGCACCAAGTGCTAATTTCTTAAGTGAAGAAGACATAGAAAAAAACGGCCCAGTTGCAATATATACAAATGAGCCAACAAACTTTTTTAGCAAATTTATATATAATGTCTTAGAAATAGGAAAAACAAGTTATATAAAAAGAGTAGTAGCACTTCCAGGAGAGCATGTAGAAATAAAAGAAGGAAAAGTATTTATAAATGGCGAAGAATTAGAAGAAAATTATCTTCAAGACGGAGTAGTAACAGACATATCAAAAGGAGTACTTTCAGACTTTACAGTACCAGAAAACTATATATTTGCAATAGGGGACAACAGAAGCCAAAGTACAGACTGTAGAGCATTTGGATGTATTCCACTAGAAAAAGTAGAAAGCACAGTTGCATTTAGATTTTGGCCACTAAATAAATTTGGACATGTAGATTAAGGTTGTGATAACAATGTTTGAAAAAATAATAGGAAATAGCAACATAAAAGAAAGCCTAGAAAAAGCAATAAACCTAAAAAAAGCTTCACACAGTTATTTATTTATTGGAATAAAAGGTATAGGCAAAAAACTAATAGCAAAAGAATTTGCAAAAGCGCTGTTATGCCTAGAAAATACAAATTGTGGCAAATGTAAATCATGTATAGAATTTGATACAAACAACAACCCAGACTTTTCTATAATAGAACCAGAAGGAAATTCTATAAAAATAGATCAAATTAGAAATATACAACAAAAAGTAATAGAAAAGCCAATAATATCAAACAACAAAGTATATATAATAAATGATGCAGACACAATGACAGTAGAAGCACAAAACTGTTTATTAAAAACATTAGAAGAACCACCAGAATTTGTAACAATAATACTAATTGGAGAAAATGAAAGCAACTTTTTAAATACAATAAAATCAAGATGTACAATAATGCACTTTAACAAAATAGAAGACAAACAAATACAAGAATATATAGAAAGTAATTATAACATAAAAGTAAATCAAAACATAATAAACTTAGCAAATGGTAGTATAGGTAGAGCAATTAGATTAAAAGACAAAAGCGAATTTTACGAAGATATAAACAAAATGATAAAAAATTTAGAAAATTATGATATAATTAATATATTAAACACAGGAGAAATTATATATAAAGAAAAAGACGATATTTACGAGATATTAGAATATATAAATATATTATTATTAAATATAAGTAAAACTAATTATAAATATGCAAAATGCATAGAAATAGTAGAAGAAACAAAAAAAAGACTAAAAGCAAATAGCAATTACAATATGTGTATAGATTATATGCTTTTTAGCATATGGGAGGAAGTTAATGAAAAATATAGTAGGAGTTAGATTTAAAAGACTAGGAAAAATATATTTTTTTAACCCAGAAGGGTTAAAAGTAAAAAAAGGAGATTTTGTTATTGTAGAAACCGTTCAAGGAGAAGAATATGGAGAAGTAATAATTCCAAATAGAATTATAGAAGACGAAAAACTTTTAGAACCACTAAAAACAATAATAAGATTTGCAACTCCAAAAGATAAAAAACATTACGAAGAATGTAAGAAAAAAGAAAAAGAAGCATTTGAAGTTTGTATAAATAAAATAAAAGAACACAAATTAGACATGACACTTACAGATGTTGAATATAAATTTGATAATAGCAAAATACTATTTTACTTCACAGCAGATGGAAGAATAGACTTTAGAGAATTAGTAAAAGACTTAGCTGCAATATATAAAACCAGAATAGAACTAAGACAAATAGGAGTAAGAGACGAAGTAAAAAGAATTGGAGGAAATGGAGTTTGTGGTAGAGAACTATGTTGTTGCTCATTTTTAAGAAACTTCGAAACAGTCTCAATAAAAATGGCAAAAGAACAAAACATATCATTAAATCCATCTAAAATATCTGGAAATTGTGGCAGATTAATGTGTTGTTTAAAATACGAACAAGAAGTATATGAAGACAAACTAAAAAGACTTCCAAATGTAGGCGCAATAGTAAAAACATCAGAAGGAGTAGGAGAAGTAGAAGGAGTAGAAATATTAAAAGAACAAATAAAAGTAAAATTTAAAGACGGAGATGGCTGGATACACAAAAAATACAAATCATCAGAAATAAATATAATAAAAGACAATGTAAAAGAAACAATAAATGACGAAGAACTAGAACATCAAAAAGAATTAGAAGAGCTAGAAAAATTAGAAGAAATAGATGTAAAAAATCTAGAAGAAATATAAGGAGGTGAAAATATGGCATACAAAATAACAGATAAATGTATAAGTTGTGGCGCATGTGCAGCAGAATGTCCAGTAGGATGTATATCACAAGGTGACGAAAGATTCGAAATAGATGCAAGTGCATGTATCGGATGTGGTACATGTGCGGGAGTTTGCCCAACTGGAGCACCAGAAGAAGAATAAGTAAAGTAAAAAAGAAGCAGTTCAAATAGAATAAGCTTCTTTTTTTGGCTTATAATATATATAGGAGGAAAAATATGTATTTAATAACATCAGAAAGTGTAACAGAAGGACACCCAGACAAGCTATGTGACTATATATCAGATAGTATATTAGACGAATGCTTAAAACAAGACCCAAACTCAAGAGTAGCAGTAAACACATTTGCATCAGCAAATAAAATAACAATAGCAGGACAAATAACAACAAAAGCAAAAATAAACATAGAACAAATAACAAGAGAAGCAATAAAAAAAATAGGATATAATAATGCAAAAACAGATATAGACTATAAAACATGTATAATAGACATAAACATAACAGAGCAAAGCCCAGACATAGCTATGCGGAACAAACGAAAATGTAGGAGGAGCAGGAGACCAAGGAATAATGTTTGGTTATGCAACAGACGAAACACCAAAATATATGCCATTTGGAGTAATGCTAGCACATAAACTTGCCAAAAGATTAGCACAAGTACGAAAAGAAAATATATTACCATATATAAGACCAGACGGAAAAACTCAAGTAACAGTAGAATATAATAAAAACAAAATAAAAAGAATAGATACAATATTAATATCAACACAACATACAGAAAATATCAGTTTAGAACAACTAAAAGCAGATATAAAAAAACAAGTTATAGATGTAACTGTGCCAAAACAATATATAGACAAAAACACAAAATACCTTATAAACCCAACAGGAAGGTTTGTAATAGGAGGACCACTAGCAGACACAGGGCTAACAGGGAGAAAAATAATAGTAGACACATATGGAGGATATGCACGACATGGCGGAGGAGCATTTTCTGGAAAAGACGCAACAAAAGTAGACAGAAGCGGTGCATATATGTTAAGACATATTGCTAAAAATATAGTAGCAAATAAATATGCAAAAAAATGCGAAATACAAATATCATACGCAATAGGAGTAAAAGAGCCAATATCACTATATATAAATACATTTAACACAAATACAATTCCAGAAGAAGAAATAATAAAAATAATAAAAAATAAATTTGACCTAACACCACAAGGAATAATAACATATTTAGAACTAAAAAGACCAATTTACACTCAAACAACTAACTATGGGCATTTTGGAAAAGAAAACTTACTATGGGAAAAAATAGTTAATTTAAAGCAATAATAATACTTGATTTAAAATAAAAGTAATGATATTATTGTTATATAAAAAAATATAAGGTGATATGTATGAAAATAAATGCAAAAGAAGAACAAGGAATAACACTAGTTACATTAATTATAATGATAGTATTATTATTAATAATATCATCAATAGCATATTCAACAGGCAGTAATGTTATTCAAAATAGTAGATTAACAGTATTTACAACAGAATTAGAAGTAATGCAAACAGAAGTAGATAGCTTATATAAAGACTACAAAAATGGAGACAGCACAGTTTTAGAAATAGGCCAAAATCTACAAAATACAGAGCAAGAAAATATAGCATTTGCTGGAGCAGGCATAAGTGATAAAACAGGTTATAAATATTACAATAAAGCTACATTAGAAGAGCTAGGCATAGAAGCGGTAGACCAAGAATTACTAGTAAATATAGAAACAAAAAGCGTAATAAGCCTAAAAGGGGTACAAGACGGCGACCAAATTTATTATACAATAGAACAAGTGCCAAACAGTAAATATATTGTAAAATAATTAGTAGCAAAAAATAATAAAAAACATATAATGTCCATAGGAGGCAAGAAAGATGATAGATTTTTTCTTAAATGCCATACTATGGACATTAGCCCTTTATGGTTTATTCGAAATAATAAAAACAATTGTATATATGTGTACATACACAAACATGAAAGCAGACGGAATATATTTAATAATAGCAGTAAAAAATCAAGAAGAAAAAATAGAAGGCTTTTTACGTTCAAGCCTATTTAAGCTATTATATGGAAGAGAAGACTACTTAAAAAATATTATAGTAGCAGACTTAGACTCAACAGACAATACCAAAGAAATAGCAAAAAAACTTTCAAAAGACTACGAATGTGTAAAAGTAGTAGACTGGAAAGAATGCAAAGACGTTCTAGACAGTGTGCATGATAGTTAAAAGAGTAATAACTTCTAGTGTAGGAACTCTTCCTACACTAGAAAAAATTACAGTTAAAAAGAAATATATAAAAAGGAACAAAATGTAAATAGCACTTGACAAAATTTACATAAATATGTTAAAGTAATAATTAATTATTTCATAAAATTATATTCAAAAACATTTGAGCATAGAGACTTTTATATTAATAAAAAAATCCCAATATTATTCACCTTGAAAATAAAAATGAACTATGATAAACTAAACAAAAAAGAAAAGAGGCAAAACTTTGGAACTAGAAGGAATTATAGATGATATAATATATCAAAACGAAGTAAATAGTTATACTGTAGCAATATTTCAAACAGAGCAAGAAGAAATAACAATAGTAGGTTACTTACCATTTGTAAACAGTGGAGACACATTAAAAATAATAGGTAAATTCACAGAACACAAAGAATATGGAACGCAATTTAAAGTACAAACATTCCAAAAAATAATGCCAAAAACATTAGGAGCATTAGAAAAATACCTAGCAAAAGGAAACATAAAAGGAATAGGAGAAGTAACAGCAAAAAAGATAATAAATAAATTTGGAGAAGACACCATACACATACTAAAATATGACCCAATAAAACTTGTAAGTATAAAAGGAATAACCGAAAAAAAGGCAATAGAAATGTCAGAAAGTTTTATACAAAACTGGGAAATATGGCAAATAGTAGGATATCTAGAAAAGTTTGGAATATCATTAGAAAATGCTAAAAAAGTATATAAATTATTAGGCGAAAATGCAATAAAAGAAATAGAAGAAAATCCATATGTTCTAATAGATGTAACTAGAGGAGTAGACTTTAAACATATAGACAAAATGGCTTTAGAATTAGGAGTATCATATGATAATGACAAAAGAATAGAAAGTGGAATAAAATATGCATTAATAAAAACAACATACAATGGCCATTGCTGTACACTAAAGCAAAACCTAATAGAATATGTTATAGAACTATTAGATGTAACAGCAGAAATTGTAGAAAACAATCTTATAAATTTAAAAGTAAAAAACGAAATAGTAATAGAACAAAGAGCAAAAAAAGAAGAATGGGTATATTTATACAATTTTTATAAAGCAGAAGAAGATGTAGCAAAAGGAATAATAAGAATAGACCATTCAGAAAACATAAAAAAAGTAAAAAACATAGAAGCAAAATTATATAATATAGAAAGCACAACAGAAATAATATTATCAGAAAAGCAAAAAGAAGCTGTAAAAGCAATAAATAACCATAATGTAACAATAATTACAGGAGGGCCAGGAACAGGAAAAACCACAATAATAAAAACAATAATAGACATATATAAACAGCAAAAATACAAAATAGTACTTTGTGCCCCAACAGGAAGAGCAGCAAAAAGAATGACAGAAGCAACAGGAGAAGAAGCAAGCACATTACACAGATTGCTAGAAATAGGAAAATTTAATGATGACGATATTTTAAAAAAAGGACAAGACTTTGAAGGAGCGCCAATAGATGCAGATATAATAGTAATAGACGAAGTTTCGATGGTAGACATATTTTTAATGAACTATTTAATAAAATGTATATATAGAGGCACAAAGCTAGTTTTAGTAGGAGATGTAGACCAGTTGCCATCAGTAGGACCAGGAACAGTACTAAAAGACATAATAGCATCAGAAGAAATAACAACAGTACATCTAGACAAAATTTTTAGACAAGCAGCAAAAAGTAAAATAATAATAAATGCACACAGAGTAAATAGTGGTGAACCATTTTTATCAAAAGAAGACATAGAACAAGAAGAAATGAACCAAGACTTCTTTTTTATAAAACAAAACAATCAAGAAGAAATGCTAAAACAAGTAATATCTTTAAGTAATGGAAGATTAAAAGAATATGGAGATTATGACTTTTTTCAAAACATACAAGTATTAACCCCAACCAAAAAAGGCATACTTGGAACAAAAGAACTAAATAAATCATTACAAGAAGTATTAAACCCAAAAAGAAAAAACAGCCCAGAAAAAAACAGTTTAGGTGCAACATATAGAGTAGGAGACCGAATAATGCAAATAAAAAACAACTATGAAATCAGCTGGGAAAAAAATGCAGAAAAACACGAAATAGGAAATGGTGTATTTAATGGAGAAATGGGTACAATACTAAAAATAGACGAAAAAGAAAAATACATAAAAATACAATTTGATGACGAAAAAATAAGTTATTACGAATTTGAAGAACTAGAACAAATAGAACACAGTTATAGTATAACAATACACAAATCACAGCGGAAGCGAATTTGATGTAGTAATAATGGTACTACCACCAACAGCACCAATGTTACTTACAAGAAACCTATTATACACAGGAATAACAAGAGCAAAAAAATTACTTGTAATTGTAGGTAGTCCAAAAGTAGTAGAATATATGATAAATAATGTAGACAGCAAACACAGAAACACTGGGCTAGAATACAAATTAAAAAAATTAGCAAATAAATAAACTAAGGAGATATACAAAATAGAAAAAATAATAAACTTAATATATCCACCAATATGTGGCATATGCAAAAAACTAAATTCAGAATCATTATGTAAAAAATGTGAAAAAATACTAGAAGAACAATCAATATTTGGAATTGACAATTATTCAAATTACACAGATAAATATTTTAATAAACATATGTATATATTTATGTACCAAGGAATTATAAGAAAGCTAATATTAAATTACAAATTCCAAGATAAAACATATTTATATAAGACATTTGTAAAATTTTTGTTAAAAAATAAAAAAATTGTAGAAAATATAAAAACTTATGATATAATAATACCTGTTCCATTAAGTACAAAAAGACAAAAACAAAGAGGTTATAATCAAAGCTTATTAATAGCAAAAGAAATAGGAAAAACATTAAAAATAAAAGTAGAAAAAAACATATTAATAAAAACAAAAAACATTTTACCTCAAAGTACATTAAATAAAGAACAAAGAATAACAAATGTACAAGGAACATATAAAATGCAAAATGCAAACAAAATAGCAAATAAAAAAATATTAATTATAGATGACATATATACAACAGGAAGTACAGTAAACGAATGTAGCAAAATACTATCACAAGCAAAAGTGCAAAATATAGGAATATTAACAATTGCAAAAGATTAAAATTTGGAGGTAGCAAATGGAAGATTTAGTAGAAAGCATATTAGACTATGTAAGGTCAGATTACACAGACTATGCAATAATGATAAATGGAGAATGGGGTTCAGGAAAAACACACTTTTGGAACAACAAAGTAAGAAACAAAATAGAATCAATGCAACTAAATGGAAAAAGATTTAATACAATATATATGTCTTTATATGGAATATCAAATCTAGAAGAAATTAGTAAAAAAATATTTATAGAAACAACACAATTAATGGATAAAAACCTTAGAAAATATATGGATGCAAAAGGTCAAACAACAATACCAGAATATGCAAAAACAGGAATAGACATGGCAAACTTTTTTGGTGTAACACAAAACGAAAATAGGCTAAACTATGCCGAATTTTTCTCAACAGACGACAAAGTACTATGTTTTGACGACCTAGAAAGAGCAAATGTAGATGTTATAGACATATTAGGTTATATAAATAACTTTGTTGAACATGACCATATAAAAACAATAATAATATGTAACGAAAAAGAATTATCTTCAAAATTAAAAAGTAGTAATCTAGAAATGAAAACATTTATAGCAACATATCTTTTAGACAAACAAGGAGACCTAGAAAAAAATGACAAACCAATGGTAGAAAAAATAAGAGATAAAATAGAATATGTTTTTGACAAAGCAAATGATTACGAAAGAATAAAAGAAAAGCTAATACGGAGAGACATTCGAATATGCACCACAGTTTGACTATATAATAAATGGAATACTTATGAGATACGAAGATAATCCAGATTTAATAAGATTTTTAAGAGAGAATACAAACCTAATAATATCAACATTTAATAAGAGTGGAACAAGAAACCTAAGAATTTTAAAACATGCATTAAATGATTTTAAAAAAATATACGAAATGGTAAGTAAACATTATCCAAATACAAATAACAGAGTAATGCAAACAATGCTTATATTTACAATAGCAATATCATTCGAAATAAAAGCAGGAAAGGTAACAAAAGACAAGTTTGTAAATATAAAAGATAATGAAGAATATAAGTCAATATTAGTTTCTTCAAGGGTATTAATGGATAACAGGCAATTTTATATTAAAGAATTTGATAATAATTATTACTATAATTTTAAAGCAGAATACAGATTTTTTAAGTTTATAGAATATTATGTAAGAACAAGAATATTTAATATGAAAATATTTAAAGACGATATGGAAACAATAATAAATACAATAGATATAGAAAAATTGCCAGGGTATAAAAGGTTATTAACAGAAGAATACTGGAAAATAGCAGATGATCAATTTGATAGTGTTATAAATGAAGTAATAGAAAATGTAAAAGCAGGAGATTTAAGGTTAATAGATACTGTAAAGATATTTGCATATTTTAGCTATTTTTCTAGAAAGGGATTAATTAATTATGATATAAAAACATTAAAAAGCATATTTTTTAATGGTATGAATATTTCGTCTTTAAAGTCAGAGTATTGTGCTAATGTAGAAGAAGAACTAAGTAAAATTGCAATAGAAGAAGTAGAAGAAGATATGGAAGATATATTAGATCATTTTTATAACTTAAATAGTCAGTTATTAGACAAAAAGTACAAAGAAACAGCAGAAGAGATATTTAAGTTTATTCCAATGAGAATGGAACAATTTTACGAAAGATTTGATAAACAGTGTATGAATATACCTATATTTAAGTATATTGACCCATACCAAGTTTTTCAAAGAATTTCTTGTGCTACAAATGAGGATATAATGATTATAAAAGAAAAGTTACTAAATAGAGCAAATAAGTATACAAAAGAAATAGAGCCAGAAATGAAAAATGTAAAACAAGTAAAACAGATTTTAGATAGTTACTTAAAGTCTAAGGCTACAACAATAAAAATTGTTACATTAAAGGAATTTTCAAAAGATTTGAGCTATATTTTGGACAAGTATAAAATGAGTATATTCCCTAAAAAGGAAGAACAGGTAACAGACGAACAAGAGGTAGAGTGATTTTGTTCTTGAATAGGAAAAACAACATTAGACTAATTAGAAATTATAATTTTCTAATTAGTCTAAAATTAATTATAAATTAAATATAAAAACGCATAATTTTTTCCTAATTTGTCATAATAGTAGTAAATGACAAAAAAGGAGGGAAAAAGTTGAAAGCAACAGGTGTAGTAAGAAGAATAGATGATTTAGGTAGAGTTGTAATTCCAAAGGAAATTAGAAAAACACTTCATATAAAAGAGGGTGCACCATTAGAGATTTTTACAGATAAAGAGGGGGAGATTATATTAAAAAAATATTCTCCTATTGGTGAACTTTCAGAGTTTGCTTCTGGTTATGCAGAAACACTTTCAAAAACGACTGGGCATATAGCGTGTATTACTGATAAAGATACTGTAATTGCAGTTTCTGGTGGTTCTAAAAAGGAGTATTTAGAGCAAAATTTAAGTGAAGAGTTAGAGCAATTAATGGAGGATAAAGAGATTTATACAAGTAGCGAAAATAACAATGTTGCACTTCCAATAACTAAAAATGATAATAAGGATAAAATATATAATTCACAAGTAGTATATCCAATAATTTCTGATGGAGATGTAATTGGTAGTGTTGTGTTACTTGCAAAGGAGAATACTACAAAGATGACTGATGTAGAGAAAAAGGTTGCTCAATCTGCCGCTAGTTTTTTAGGAAGCCAAATGGAGATATAAAGTTTTGTTTAAAGAAATATGGTTAATGTAAGTTAATTGTATTTCTTTTTTTATGTTCTTGTTGTTGTTATTCTATAGGCTAATATTACAATTGTGTTACAATTATGTTATATTTTCTTTACATTTTACGATATATATTGAATTATTGTTTTTGTTGTGATATTATTTGTTCTAGTAAATTATATAAAATATATTAAGGTTGGGAGGAGCAGGTTATGCAAAACATTATAACAGCTACAGACCTTGGGGCTGTAGAGAGAGAGAGAGAGAGAGTTATACTTTACTAAACGGATTAAAAATAGATTGTATATTACATAGAAAAAAGCAAAACTTTCTATGTCTATTTTGCGTATGTGCGTAATTTAGATTTAGCAAGTTTTGCTTTTTTGTGTGTTATATGTAAATATAATGCACTTTATCATAACCGGTGTTATAGGGGCAGTGTGTGGCTCCTATAACACCTCCTCTCGTAAATAATTGCAGTATTTTATATAGATGGCTATATAGATTGTTAGTTTTGAAAGAATTAAATTTTGGCAAGGCTAGAGCAGTCCAGAATTGTAATTATTTCAAAACGGCTTTTAAAAGAACCCGCTCTTAGAACTATATCAAATATTTCTCAATCAAAATGCTGGGTCTTGCGACTACGTCGCAAACCATAGCTGGGGTCGTCCCTATCCGCTTTTGATTTTCGAAATATTTATATAGTTCTCGAGCTACTCTACAATAATAAAAATAAAAGAAAAATAAATAAAAAAACATGGGGGTATAAGAATGGAAAACAAAAGAATGAGAAAAAATTCAGGTATCACATTAGTGGCATTGGTAGTTACAATTATTGTACTACTAATTTTGGCAAGTATAACAATAGCTATGCTAACAGGTGAAAATGGAATTATTAATAGGGCTTTCCAAGCAAAAGATGCTACAGAGTATGCTCAAATTGAAGAGGAGGTGGCATTGGCGTGGACAGAAACGCAGGCAGAAAATGTTATTGAGAATTTGAATACAGACGAAACTGCCGATTATTGCGAAGATGTGTTAAAGCAAAATGACCCAGAGGCAAGTGTAGAGTATAGAGACGAAAATGATACATATGAGATAGATTATAAAGATCATATGTTTGAAATACAGCCTGATGGAAGTTTAACACATAATAGAGAAGATGCAATAAAAGATATAGAGGATGCATGGAATAGTGCAGATAAGGGCGGTACAGATGAAGAGTTAGCAGAAGAGATTGAAGATATATTACAAGAAAAAGATCCAGATTCAACAGCAGAGTATAATCCAGATACAGGTAAAATAGATATAAATCATGGTGGATATATAGAAGAACTAGACCCAGATACAGGAGAGGTTACAATTGTAGGGCCAGTTGTAGTAGAAAAGGCAGAGGTAAATATAACAGCCCAGCCACAAGATGTAACAGTATTTGAAGGAAATACTGCAACTTTTACGGTTGAGGCAGAGGCTACAGGAGAGGTTACATATCAATGGTATAAAAATACAAGTGCAAGTACAATATCTGGACAAGCTATACCGGGTGCTAATAGCTCAAGTTATACAACACCAGCAACAAGTGTAGCAGATAATAATACATATTATTATTGTGAAATTACATCTACTTTAAATGGTAAAACAGCTAAAGATAAAACAGTAGGTGCAAAACTAACAGTAGTAAGTAAAGTAACAATAGGGGAAATAGAAAATCCAGAGATAATAGTAGAAGAAGGAGAAAAAGTAAGCATAGAAGTACCAGTAGAAGGAGGAGAAGGCTCAGATGTAACATACCAATGGTACAAAAATGACGAAAATAGTAATGAAGGTGGAACGCCAATAGATGGTGGAAACACAAATCCATATGAAATACCAGAAGCAAGTTTAGAAGATGATGGATATTATTACTTAGAAGTAACCCAAAAAGTAGGAGATGACGAAGTAAAAGTAACATCAGACCCAATAAAAGTAACAGTAACAGAAAAAATAGAAGAAGTACAAATAACAAGTCAGCCACAAGATGCAGAAGCATTAGAAGGAAACACAGCGACATTTAAAGTAGAAGTAACAGGAGAAGGCAACCTAACGTACCAATGGTATAAAGGATATTCAGCAGATACAACATCAGGAAGTCCAATAGATGGGGCAAATAGTGCAGAATATACAACAGATGCGGTAACAACAACAGATGACGGAATGTATTATTATTGCGTAATAACACAAAAAGCAGGAAATAGAGAAATAACAGTAACAACAGAGCCAGCCCAATTAACAGTAATAGATAAAGTAGATATAAAAACACAACCAGAAAGTACACAAGCAATAGAAGGAAAAACAGCAACATTTGAGGTAGAAGTAACAGGAGAAGGAAATATAACATATCAATGGTATAAAAACGGAGAAAAAATAGATGGAGCAAACGAAAGCTCATATACAACAGAGGTATTAAC
>CALXAW010000022.1 GCA_944386375.1 uncultured Clostridia bacterium | reverse complement strand
AAGCTCGAAAAAGTAGAAAGAATAGAAAAAAAGAAAGAACAACCTAAAAAAACAAAACCAACCAGACCAGTAAAAGAGGAAGTATTTGAATACGAATATGACGAAACAGGAGATGGGAAGGATATAGATTATGATGAATATGCTGACGAGTAAATTTTGATAAAAAGCAGTAATCTGCACATTTTCACAGGTTGTTGCAAACCTCGACGTATACACATACGACTTCGTCTTGCAACAACCTGTGAAAATGCACATCTCACTACTTTTTATCAAAATTAAAATAGAAGAAGTAAGCAGCAATCTGCGCATTTTCATTGTCTATTACAAACCTTATCGTAAAAACAAGCATAGTTTTTTACTATGCTTGTTTTTACAATGAGATTATGGTAAAATACGAAGCAAAAGGAATGGGAAGAAAATGAAAAAATTAAAAGAAAAAGTAATTGAAAAAAAGGAATATATAATATTATTTTTTGTAGCATTGTTTATAGTAATACCATTTATAGGAAAGAATTATGTGGCTGGAAATGATACAAATTTCCACATGTCTAATATTTATGCAATATATCAAAACATAGTAAATGGAAGCTTAGGGTTAGATAAAATATTACCAGTTATAGCAAATGACTTTGGGTATGGAACAGGTATATTTTATCCAAGGCTTGCACATGCAATTTCAGCATATGTATCTGTAATATGTTTAGGAAATATAACAATTGCTTTAAAAATAGTGCATTTTTTAGTGTATTTATTTTCGGCAATCTTAATGTACATATTAGTTAATAAGGTGTTTAAAAATAAATTTGTAGCACTTATAGCGGGAATATTTTATATAACATTTCCATATTCTATAACAGAAGTGTTTACACGTGATGCCTTAGCAGAATCGTTTATATATTTGTTTATACCAATGATATTACTGGGGCTATATGAGTTATTTAATGGTAATAAGTTTAAATTTTTTGTTTGGTTTGTAATAGGTTATGTAGGAATAATTAACTCGCATTTGGTGCTTTCGGTTTATTTTACAGTATTTATATTAATATATTTAGCTTTAAATATTAAAAAAGTATTTACAAAGCAAAATTTTATAGCATTATTACTAGCATCTGTTCTAATACTTATAATTACAGCTCCATTTACAGTACCAATATTAGAGCATAAGGCACAGGGGATATACCATGTGTTTGAAAGTGATGCTATGTCAAATCGTAATACAATAGCATATTCTGCAATGACATTACAAGACTTTTTTAATCCAAGTCCAAGTGAAAAATTTTCTGGGGTTCATTACTATTTAAATTATTTGGCACTAGCTTTAGGAATTGTAGCGATTTTAATGTTTAAAAAAATGTATAAAAACAAAGAAGAAAAAAATATATACATATTTGCAGTAATAACATCAATAGCTTCAGCAATATTAATGTCAAATTTAGTGCATTGGGGAGATTTACCACAATTAATTATAATGATACAATTTGCTTGGAGACTAGAAACAATATTGATATTTACGCTAAGTATATTAGCAGCATTAGCATTAAGAAATATAACAAGTAAAAAAATAAAAATAGCATGTATAATAATAATATTGTTATTTAATGGTATAACAGTGTTTAATTCATATAATAAAGATCAAATAAAACCATATGGAATAGAAAATATAGATATTTCATATGGGGGAATGGGTTTTGAAAAAGAATATTTACCAGAAGTAACAATAAATAATTTAGAGTATTTTAATAATAGAAATAATGACATAATAGTGCCAGAAAAAAGTGGTGTACAAGTAGAAATACAAGAAAATAATGTACCAAATTTAAAAGCTAAAATTTCAAATGTAAAAAAGGATACTCCAATAGAATTACCACGAATATACTATTTGGGCTATGAAGCAACATATATAGACGAAAATGGAAATAAAGAAAATTTAGAATTATATATGAATGGAAATGGCTTTATAGAAACAGTAGTAGATACAACAGGAACAATACAACTTGAATACAAAGGAACTATTTTAAATAAAATAGCAAATACTATTTGCATTGTAACAATATTATTTATAGTATGTGTTATTGTGCGCTATATAGAAAAACATAAAATGGAAAGATAGTTGAAATTTTACATAAAATATGATAAAATATATATGTTTCTTGTAGTAAAATAAATTCCATATCAATGCACAAGCTTAAGGAGGAAAAAAACATGTCAAAAACAACAGATATAGAATTTAAGGTTTCTGATGGTGCTCGGATAACTAAAAAAGAGAAAGAAGAAGATGGAAGCTATATCACAACTATTAAAATCAAAAAAGGTGTAGATACAATACAAGTATTTACAAAACCTATAGAGCCTAGCAAAAGTTTTCTCGATGATTGCAGACTAATAAAAGCATCAACCTATACTTTGGATAATCCAATACTGGGGTATGAGCCTTTTAGAAGCAATCTTTATGACTTAATAAAAAAGGGAAAGTTAGAAGATTTTTATATTCCTGGACTGGACCCGTCTTTTGACGAAAATTTTGGAGTACAGTATCTTGCAGGTCAGCCACCTGCAGTAGGTGAAACACCAGATTGGTGGGCAGGAACTGCAAGAAGTCTTGCACCAAGAAATTCGGGTTATAAAGCAGAATTGGGGTCATATGGAAAGCATTATTTACCTTTCTTAGTAGAGATTGTAGAACTCTTGCAAAGACAAAGAGGATATAGCCTAAAGAAGGCAATAGAAATAGTTAAATATGACTCAAGAATGTTAGGTCATTACATTAATTCTGAAAGTGCAAAACACACATTTGAACCTACAGGTTCACGTTCAAATTTTGGATTTTCAGATTTAGGAAATACTTTTAAAATCTTAAAAGATGATAAAAGAAGAAATTGCTATGTATATGCTGGTGGTTGTTTCAACAGCAGTAGTAAAAGAAATCCATTATGTACAGCTTCTAAAGATTATGGCAGTCTATTGGATAAATATAGTACAGGTTGGATTGTTTTTACACTAAAAAAGCCAAGACAAAAAAAGTGTGAAAAGCAAAAAGAAACAATTGTTATCCCGAAAGAAACTATTATAGTTACTGAAGAACAAAAACAATGTGATTAAGTTCCTATAATATGTCACCTAAAGAAACCAACAAAGAGCTCTCAATTGAGGGCTCTTTGTTGTAATTTATTTTAAAAAATGTTATAATATAAGTAGTTTACAGTATTTAAAGAATTTCAGCTGTAAAAAATAATTATTTTTTAGGAGGAATGCACATGAAAAAAGTCATTTCAGAAGTGAAATTCGAAGTTTCTAATGGTCGGACTGTAGAGGCAAGAATATTGCCAGATGGAGGTTGCAAACTATTTGTAGAATTTACAAATTATGAATTTCCATTTGGTGATTATTCAAGCAAAAGGGAAATCACATTTGAAGACTTTATACCTATTAAAGTATCTGAATTTGATCCGAATGATAAGTTATTATTACTTCCGCCATTTAGAAAACGGCTTCGCAAAGCTGTGTTAGAGGGAAGTTTGGATGACTTTTATGTTCAACCACAAGATGCATCAATAGGTGCAAATGGTAATATTGCATTTTACAAAGATGGAGAACCAGCACCAGGTATATCATATGCCGAATGGGAAGAACAAGCAAAAGAATTTGACAAAGAACATAATAGTGGTCTTTCTACTAGACTACAATATGATGCACGAAATTTTGCATTACTAAAAAAGTTAGTTGAAAATGGATGGAATCCACTTTCTGCTTGGTATGCATTAACACATAATTCTTCAAGATTAGTAGATAAGTGTGGTTATGCAGAAATTAAAGATAGTAGTGAGAAAATAAAAAGAACTGGTTCAAAAATTATATGTGGTTTTGCAGATTTAGGGAATACATATAAAATTTTAGCAAAAGAAGAAGGAAAAGATAACTTTTGGATTGCAGGAACAAGCTATATGTCAAGCCCTCGGTTTGAACCAATTGCTAAAATGTATCCAGCAAATGACTATTATAAAGGAATTAGAAATGCTGTTGGATTAGTGGTATGTGTACCTAATAAAAAACAGAAAAATAAAAATTTGTAAATTATCCGACCAAGGAAATACCAAAAGGGCTCTTCAATTAAGAGCCCTTTTGGTGTCTATGATAGTATAAAACTGCTACATTTGGTGTGTTTCTAACGTAATAGTGAAAACCAAGAAGAAACAATATTTACAGTCATATTAAAAATATTTATTTTTTCTACATTACTTTTAGCAACGATATCAGCTGTAGCAATTACTTTATCATTTAGAGAATATGTTACTTCACCCAATTTTTGTCCTTCATAAATAGGAGCTGTTATGCTGTCTGGAACAACAATGTTTTGAGTAATATTAGAATCTTGCCCTTTTTCTACTAAAGAGCCACCATCAGTTGTAAAAACAGCGTCAACAGTAGAACATACACCTTTAGTAACATCTATAGTTTTTAAAATATCTCCTTTTTTAGCAAATTGTTTAAAACTAAAATTATTAAAACCATAATCTAATAAGGTAGAGGCTTCGTTAAATCTTATACTAGAGGTCGGAGCCTTCATAACAACAGCAATTAAAGAAAGTCCATCTCTTGTAGCACTAGCAGATAAGTTATATAAAGCAAGAGAAGTAGAGCCAGTTTTTAAACCTGTTGCACCACTATAATTTCTAATTAATTTATTTGTATTTACAAGTTCAGACTTTCCATTACGCAAACTATCCATCCAAATAGAAGTATATTCTGTAACTTCGGGATGCTTGTTTAAAAGCTCACATGACATCAAAGAAATGTCATAACTAGAAGTAACATGACCATCTTCGTCTAAACCATGGCAATTTTTAAAAACAGTGTCATTCATTCCAAGTTCTTTAGCCTTATTATTCATCATATCAACAAATGCAGATTCAGAGCCAGCAATATACTCGGCTAAAGCATAAACACAGTCATTTGCCGAATTAACGCAAATAGCTTTTAACATATCATGAACACTTAATGTTTCTCGCGGGTCTAGCCAAATTTGAGAGCCGCCCATAGAAGAAGCGTTTTCACTACAAGGTATTTGGTCATCTAAAGAAAGTTTGCCATTATCTAACTGTTCCATAATTAGTAAAATACTCATAAGTTTAGTAACACTTGCAGGACGAAGCTGTTCATGAATATTATGTGAGTATAAAATTTTACCAGTTGTTTGTTCAACTAAAATTGCAGAACCACTTTGTAAATTAAGAAAATTGTCAGTTTGATTACTGCTTGGGGTTTGCGTGCTATTTTCTTCATTTAAAGATGTTGTATTTGGCGTAGAAGAAGTCGAAGTAGTACTGTTATTTATATTAGACCATACATAGCTGGTATTATCTGCAAAACATGTACTAGTAAAAAGCGCTGTAATAACTATTATAGTAAAAATAGAAATAAATAGTTTTGTTTTATTCATATACATACCTCCAAAAGCTAGTATAAATATATGCAAAAATCAAAACAAATATTAATATATTAATGCTATTTTGCAAATTTATCAAATTTCTTGACAAAAGCGATTATAACATATATAATGTTAGAGTAGACTAACAAAAGGAGGAGTCATATTGCTTAGTAATTCATTAGAAGAATATTTAAAAACAATGTATATATTAAAAAACACACAAAATCAAATACGAGTAACAGATATATCAAAAAGGTTAGGTTACAGTAAACCAAGTGTAAATAGAGCAATAAACTGTTTAAAAGAAGAAAAGCTTATAACATACGAAACATATGGAAATATAGAATTAACAGAAGATGGAGAAAAAACAGCAAAAGCAATAATAAAAAGATATGATATATTACGTTTATTTTTAGTAGAAGTTTTGGGCGTAGATGAAGAAACAGCGCAAAAAGAAGCGGAAAAAATGAAACATTGTATATCAGAAGATACTATAACAAAATTAGAAAATTACATAATAAAAATATTAAAAATAGAAGATTTAAAATGTAATTACAATTTGGCAAGTAGTAGATGCCAAAATTGTGTTAGAATAACATCAAAATTAAAACAAGAAAAAGGAGATAAAAATGAGTAATAAATTATTAGAAATAAAAGACTTATATGTACAAGCAGAAGAAAAGCAAATATTAAAAGGGCTAAATTTAGAAATAAATTTTGGAGAAGTTCATGTAATAATGGGACCAAATGGAGCTGGAAAGTCAACACTTGCCAATGTAATATTAAACAATCCAGCATATACGCAAACTAAAGGAGACATCATATTTAAAGGAGAAAACATAAATAATCTAAAAACAGACCAAAGAGCAAAAAAAGGAATATTTATGTCATTTCAAACACCAGAAGAAATACCAGGAATATCTGTACAAAATTTTATTAAATCAGCAACAAATGTAAAAACAGGAAAGCCAGTAAAAATATTCGAATTTAAAAAAGAGCTAGAAAAAAATATGGAAGAGTTAAATATGAAAAAAGAATATGCTACAAGAGACTTAAATGTAGGCTTTTCTGGTGGAGAAAAAAAGAAAAACGAAATATTGCAAATGCTAATGTTAAAACCAGAGCTTGCAATACTTGACGAAACAGATTCAGGTTTAGATGTGGACGCCATAAAAACAGTATCAAAAGGAATAAATATGTTTCATAATGATAAAAATTCTGTATTAATAATAACACATAGTACAAAAATATTAGAAAACCTAAAAGTAGATTATGTACATATATTAGTAGACGGAAGAATAATAAAAACAGGAGATAGTAGCCTAGCAAAAGAAATAGAAAAAAATGGATATGAAGCATATAAAGAGGTGAAAAACTAATGGCGAAAACAAAAGTAGAAGATGTAAATACACATATATATGACATAAAAAATGATGATAATTATAGTTATAAAATCCAAAAAGGTCTAGATAAAAAAATAGTAGAAGAAATATCAAATATGAAAAATGAACCAACATGGATGAAAAATTACAGATTAAAAGGTTTAGAAATGTATAACAAACTAGAGATGCCAACTTGGGGACCAGATTTATCTGTTTTAGACATGTCAGATATTGCAACATATGTAAAACCAAAAAGTAATATAAACACAAAATGGGAGGATGTGCCAGAAGATATAAGAAATACTTTTGATGCACTAGGAATACCAGAAGCAGAAAAAAAATCTCTAGCAGGAGTGGGAGCACAATATGATTCAGAAATTGTGTATCATAGCCTACAAGAAGACCTAGCTAAAAAAGGAGTTATATACACAGGATTTGAAACAGCAGTAGAGCAATACGAAGATTTGGTAAAACAATATTTTACTAAATGTGTGCCAATAAGTGACCATAAATTTGTAGCATTACACTATGCTGTATGGTCAGGAGGGTCATTTGTATATGTGCCAAAAGGAGTAAAAGTAGAAATACCATTGCAATCATATTTTAGGCTAAATTCACCAGAATCTGGACAATTTGAGCATACTTTAATAATAGTAGACGAAGGAGCAGACTTACACTTTATAGAAGGGTGTTCAGCACCTAAGTATAATAAAGTAAATTTACATGCAGGTTGTGTAGAACTATTTGTAAAACAAGGTGCACGTTTACGTTATAGTACAATAGAAAATTGGTCAAAAAATATGTTAAACCTAAATACTAAAAAATCAATTGTAGAAAAAGACGGAACAATGGAATGGGTGTCTGGTTCATTTGGCTCAAGAATATCAATGTTATATCCAATGACAATACTAAAAGGAAAAAATGCAAAAATGGAATATACAGGTATATCATTTGCAGGAGCTGGGCAAAACTTAGATACAGGATTAAAGGTAGTACATTCTGCGCCACATACATCATCAGTAGTAAACTCAAAATCAATATCAAAATCAGGTGGAATAGCAACATTTAGAAGTAATATAGTAATTACAGAAAATGCAACAAATTCAAAATCTAATGTATCTTGCGAATCACTTATGTTAGATTCTGAATCTGTATCAGACACAATACCAGTAAGTAATATACAAACAAATGATGTAGAATTTTCACATGAGGCAAAAATAGGAAAAATAAGTGATGAAACAATATTTTATCTAATGTCAAGAGGAATATCAGAAGAAGAAGCAAAAGCAATGATAGTAAGAGGGTTCGCCTCACCAATATCAAAAGAATTACCAATAGAATATGCAGCAGAAATGAATTCATTAATAAACTTAGAACTAGAAGGGAGTATAGGATAATGGAAAAAATAATATTAAATGAAACTCCTAAAAGAACTTCTAAATCATTTAAAATAAACAATATAGAAATAGAAAAATTTGAATTACCACAATTAAAAGAATTTAACAATATGCGAATAACACCACAAATAAAAACAGAAAGTAAAAAGAACAAAGAGACTATAAAATACAATATATCACAAGAACTTACAAAACAAGCACAAAATCGGAAATAAAAACATATATATAACTATAGAAGAAAAATTAGTAGAACCAATAACTATAGAATTTGAATTAACAGAAAACGAAAATATATTAGCAGAAAATATAACAATAAATGCTAAACCATACACAAGAGCAACAATAATAATAAAATATACAAATTCAGATGAAAATGTGCAAGGATTTCATAATGGAATATGTAATGTAATTGCACAAAAAGGTTCTAATATACAAGTAGTATATTTAAATTTATTAAATAAAAATACAAAAAACTTTTATGTTATGAATAATAAAGTAGAAGAAGATGCAAGCTTAGAATATATAATTACAGAATTAGGTGGAAAGATATCTATAACAAATAATTATATAAACTCAGCCGAAAAAGGTGCAAATGCAAAAATTAATGCAATATATATTGGCGAAAACGAAAAACTAATAGACTTAAATTATATAGTAGAAGCTTATGGCGAAAAAAGCAATATAGATATAAATGTATGTGGAGCTCTGCAAGATAAAAGCCAAAAGAACTTTAAAGGAACTATAGATTTTAAAAAAGGTTGTAAAAAATCAAAAGGAAACGAAAATGAATATTGTATGTTACTTTCAAAACATGCAAAATCAAAAGCATTGCCAATGATTTTGTGTAACGAAGAAGAGGTACAAGGTAACCACAGTAACAGTGCAGGAAAAATAGACAGTCAAAAATTATATTATTTAATGACAAGAGGAATATCAGAGCAAGAAGCCAAAAAGCTAATAGTAAAAACACATTTTAGTAAAATAACAAAAAGAATTCATTGTAGAAGAGTTCAAAAAGAAATTATACAAGAAATAGATGGGAGATTAAAATAAGTGATTAGTGCAGAAGAAATAAAAAAAGATTTTTTGATTTTAAAAGATAATAATATAGCATATTTAGATAGTGGCGCAACTTCGCAAAAACCTAAACAAGTGTTAGAAGCAGTAGAAAAATATTATAATACTGCCAATGCAAACCCATATAGAGGCACATATAAATTAAGCGAAAGTGCTACACAAGAATATGGAAGAGCAAGAGAAGTTGTAGCAAAATTTATAAATGCTAAATATTCAGAAGAAGTAATATTTACCAAAAATGCAAGTGAAGCATTAAATTTAATAGCATATTCATATGGACTAGAAAACATAAAAAAAGATGACGAAATAGTAATATCTATTATGGAGCATCATTCAAATTTAGTACCATGGCAAAAAGTTGTAAAACAAAATGGTGCAAAACTAAAGTATATGTATATAAATAAAAATTACGAACTAGACCTAGAAGAAATAAAAAGTAAAATAACTAAAAATACAAAAATAGTTGCAATAACACATGTATCAAATGTATTAGGAACAATAAACCCAATAAAAGAAATAGCAAAAATAGCACATCAAAATGGAGCAATAGTTGTAGCAGATTGTGCACAAAGTGTACCACATATGAAAATAGATGTGCAAGATATAGATGCAGACTTTGTAGTATTTTCTGGGCACAAAATGTTAGCACCACTTGGGATAGGTGTATTATATGGAAAAAAACAATTACTAGAAAATATGGTACCATTTATAATGGGTGGAGATATGATAGAATATGTGTATGAGCAAGAAACCACATTTGCAGAATTACCACACAAATTTGAAGCAGGAACACAAAATGTAGGAGGAGCAATAGGTTTAGCCTCTGCAATAAAATATTTAGAAAATATAGGGTTTGACACTATACACAAATTAGAGCAAGAAATTGTAGAATATGCAAAACAAGAGTTATCAAAATTAGAATATGTAGAAACATATTATACACCAAATAAAGAAAATCATTGTAGTGTAATATCTTTTAATATAAAAGGAGTGCATCCACACGATTTAGCAACAATATTAGATAGTTGTAATGTTGCAATTAGAGCTGGTGACCATTGTGCACAACCACTTATAAGATATATGAATATACCAGCAACTTGTAGAGCAACATTTTATATATACAATACAAAACAAGATGTAGATAAATTAGTACAAGGATTACAAAAGGCATATAATATGTTTAGTAAATTTATACACTAAGGAGGGAATATTTTGAGCGACTTAAATGATGTATATAATGACTTAATAATGGAACACAGTATGAATTCATATAATAAAAGAAAAATAGAAAATGCAGATAAAACAGAAAAAGGGCATAATCCAAGTTGTGGAGACGAAATAGAACTACAATTAAAGATGGATGGAAATATAATAGAAGATATAGCATTTACTGGTCAAGGATGTGCAATATCACAAAGCTCAACATCAATAATGAGTGATGTATTAAGAGGAAAGACCATACAAGAAGCAAAAGAAATAGTAAAAACATTTATAGATATGATAAAAAGAGAAACAACAGATGAAAAGCAATTAGAAAAATTAGAAGATGCAATAGCATTTAAAAACATTGCATATATGCCAGCAAGAGTAAAATGTGCACTACTAGCATGGCATACAATAGAAAAAATGTTATAAATATTATTGAGGATTTATAGGCTTAGATATAATTCATAAACAGCAGAAGCGGACTTTTGTATACTTTCGAGTAAAGCGATTTTTGTATAGAAAAAGTCCGCTAAAAAATATTTTATACTAATTAGAAAGTATTATTTTCTGATTAATATAAAAGTCGCTAAGCTTCAGAGATAGTACACAATTTTACTTGTAACAATTTCTGCAATTTTAGCAAAGAAAATTTACAAATAGCCTTGACAACAAACATACAAGTATGTTATTATAAACAATGTCAATAGAAATGCGGATGTGGCGGAACTGGCAGACGCGCTGGTCTTAGGAACCAGTGCCAACGGCGTGGAGGTTCGAGTCCTCTCATCCGCACCACATTATAAAAAGAGGAAGTTTTAATTTCTTTTTCTATTATTGATTTAATGCAATTTTAATGCAACGCAATATTATTTTTTCGAAGTATTTAATCAAATTATAATTTTCTTACTTTTCAAATTTATCAGAAATACTAATGTAGATTTAATATTTTGGTATACTTATACCCTAATTTTTTGTACCTCTAAATAAATAGATTAATCATTAAAAATAAAATAAAAATAAAATATTACGAAACGGAGATGATATTATTGAATGATATAGATAAGACTAATAAATCATTTGAAGATATAAAACATATTGATAAAAACGGCGTTGAATTTTGGTATGCTAGAGAACTTATGCCTATTCTACAATATTCAAACTGGCAAAATTTCGAAAAAATAATTGATAAAGCTAAAATATCTTGTGAAAATAGTGGCATTAGTGTGTTTGAACATTTTATTGACGTCAATAAGTTGTCAAAACGTGCTAATAATGCAGAAGTTGAAATCAAAGACTATAAATTAACTCGTTATGCTTGTTATTTAATAGCACAAAATGCAAATCCAAGATTAAAAAGAGATAAAGTTGACACTGAAAAGAAAGCATGCGTTACGCATAATAAAATTGGAAAAATAGTTAGAAAAGCAATTAAAGAGGCTGGTGGAACTATGCCAGAAGAACTGCCTACGCCTAAAAAGAGTTTAAAACAATTAGAAAAAGAAAATAAGAAAATTGATACTAGGGTAAATAAAATTAAATTATAAAATTACAAATCATGTTGCTTTTGTTATAAAAAGAATTGACAAAAATAAATTAAAGATATATTATTTTAACAGCATAAGAAATAATATTTCTTATGCTGTTAAAATACATAACTAAAAATAGGAGGTTAATTATGCTAAAAACAATTTCAAAAGTAACAATTGCAATACTAATATCAATAGTAATAGCACTATCATCTTCTTCAAGCTTAGCAGTAGAAACACAAGAAGAATCTGTAACAGAAAGCACAGAAACAACAGAAACAGCTCCAGAAACAGAAGCTTCAACTGAAGAAAATATAACAGAAGAAGAAGCAGAGGCTGCTGCAGAAGAGCAAGCAGAAAGTGGGGCAAATACAACAAAAGAATCAGATGTATATCTAATAGAAACAGGTACAGTAACAGTAGACTATACAGTAGATGGAAACTTATTTATAATAGCAGACACAGTAAACATAACATCACAAATAGGAGGAGACGCATTTATAATTGCAAATAATATCAACATAGATGGAGGGTACATATATAACAATTTATTTGCAGTAGCAACAAATATTAATGTTAATGGTATAGTATATGATATATATACTTGTACAGACAACCTAACAATAGGAGCAAGTGGGTATATATATAGAGATGCACACATTATGACAAATAAATTTAATGTATTAGGACCAATAGGAAGAAATGTAAGTGCAATATTAAATAATATAGCATTTACATCAGAAGATACAAATGCTACAGGAAAAATATTTGGAACCTTAAATTATACATCAGAAAACGAAATTAATATAGATAAAAATTATGTAGAAGGAGATATTAATTTTAATAAATCAGTTGCAGAGCCAACAGCAACAACTGTAGAAACATATTTATATTCAGTAGCAATGTTTGTAATAATGGCATTAGTAATATATTTATTAACAATATGGCTAACACCTAAATTTGCAGAAGAAGCTAAAGAAACATTAACCAAAAAGCCATTACAAACAATAGGCTTTGGGCTATTAGCACTTTTTGCAATACCATTATTAGTTTTACTTTTACTAATTTTACAAGTAACAGTAAGTGTAGCATTTGCACTATTAGCATTATATGTATTATTATTATTAATAGCATCAGCATATTTTGTAATAGCAGTTGCAGAAGCAATAACAGAAAAAATAAAAATGGAAAACAAATGGCAAAAGCTTGGAATTGTAGTATGTATAGCAGTTGTATTATGGGCAATAGGGCAAATACCATATGTAGGTGGCTTTATAGAATTTGTAGCAATAATACTAGGACTTGGAATTTTAACTAAAAAAATAATACCACATAAAAATAAAAAAATAGAAGAGTCTGTAGAAAAAGAAATAAAGCCAGAGCTAAAAGAAGCACAAGAAACACAAAAAGAAGAAACAAACAACGAAAATAAAGAAGATAATAACAATAATAACTAATAAAGCATAAAGAAATCCCGGAAAACCGGGATTTCTTTATGCTTTATTAGTTGAACCAAAAACATCTCTAATCTTATGTTGTACAGTTTGTTTAATTAAATCACGTGCAGGAGTTAAATATTTTCTTGGGTCAAATACATTAGGTTCTTCTGCAAGAACTTTTCTAATAGCGCCTGTCATAGCTAAACGCAAATCTGTATCAACATTTATTTTAGAAACACCACTATGACTTGCCTCGTAAAGCATTTCGTCTGGTACACCTTTAGCACCTGGAATATTACCACCATACTTATTACACATATCTACTAATTCTGGAATAACAGTAGAAGCGCCATGCAATACAATAGGAGTATTAGGAATTCTTTGTTTAATTTCTTTTAAAATATCAAATCTCAATTTAGCTTCTCCCTTAAACTTATATGCACCATGGCTAGTACCAATAGCAATAGCTAAAGAATCACATCCTGTTCTTTTAACAAAATCTTCCGCTTGGATAGGATCAGTATACATAGCGTCTTTTGCATCAACATTAACCTCATCTTCTATACCAGCAAGTTTGCCAAGTTCAGCTTCTACAACTACTCCATGTGAATGAGCATAATCTACTACTTGTTTAGTTAAGGCAACATTTTCTTCAAAATCATATTTAGAGCCATCAATCATAACAGAAGTAAAACCAGCATCAACACACATTTTGCAAGTTTCAAAATCAGGACCATGGTCAAGATGTATTGCGATAGGAATATTAGGATGTTCCTCAACAGCAGCCTCAAGCATTTTCATTAAATAATTCACTCTAGCATATTTAATTGCAGAAGAAGAAGCCTGTAAAATTACTGGTGAATTTTCTTCTGCTGCAGCATCAACAATAGCTTGCATAATTTCCATATTATTTATATTAAAAGCTCCTACTGCAAAATTTTCATTCATAGACTTTGCAAACATATCCTTTGTTGTAACTAAAGCCATAAAATCTCCTCCTCTTTTTTATAAATTATATCCATATTTTATTGCTAAAATTCATAGATGTCAAGTTTGTAAAGAAATAGTAAAAAATGTTTACATAAATTGACTTTGAAAGAAAAGTTTGTTATAATAATTATGTACAAAGATTTTCTTTGCTAATTGAGAAAAATTTCTCAATTAAAATGTTGCTGTAAAGGCAACAAAAAAATGAGTATCCCATTTGATTGCAAAAAACAGTGTAAATACTTAGGAGGTTTTAACATGAAAGCATATGAAGCATTGCAAAAGGCACAAGAAATATCTAAGGCAGGTATGGTGTACGATTCTTTGCGAATTGAAAAACCGCGGGAAGAATCAACACATATAACTTCTAAAGAAGAATATGTAGCCTTAATGAAAGCAATCGAATCAGCAGCAGGACTTGGATTATTTAAAATTAATGTTCGTGGATTTAATGCAATTGACAAAAAAGTAGAAAAAATGATTGCAGACGAAGGATATACTGTTATTATTAATAGAGGTATGTCTAATGTGCATGACGAAAACACAATTGTTTCATGGCGACATGCAAAACAAGGTGAAATTGGTGATATTATTACCAAAAGAAACTTCAATTAAGAAATAGACTACAGGAGGATTTAACATGAAAGCATATGAAGCACGAGAAGCATCCATTCAAGCTCAATTTGACATTGCAATGAAAGAAATCGAAGAAGCTGTTTACTTAGGAGTAAACAGAGCATGTGTATGTGAAGGAACATTATTATACCGAGAAACAGCAGAAATGCTTGCAAATGAAGGATATGATGTTAAACTAACAATGGAAAAAAAGGGCGAAAAAACATATGTCCAAAATATTGTTTCTTGGCAATTTGCTGCTAAAGGTAGAGAAGGTAGAATTGAAGAACCTTAAGTAATTAAAATTAAATGAAATGGGAAACTCAAACAACCCTAGCTGATAATCAGCTAGGGT
>CALXAW010000021.1 GCA_944386375.1 uncultured Clostridia bacterium | reverse complement strand
TATAAAATGATAGCAGAAGAGGCAGATAAAGTTGTAGGATTTGAATTTGTATGGTTTACAGATGGAATGGGATGGATCTCAGCTAGAAATAACTTAAGAGAAACATTTGATAGAATGGAGAATGTTTATAATATTAATGATATGAAGAATGGAATAATGAAAGAAATATTTAAATAAGGAAGGAAAAAGATGTTAAATAATAATATAAAAATAGATTTGCATATACACTCTAAAGCAAGTGAATATAAAGAACGTGAAGGATATGTAGCCGATAGTAATATAGATAATATAGATGTGTTGCTAAAAAATGTTGAAGATAATAAAGTTAATATGATATCAATCACAGATCATAATAGATTTGATTATGAATTATATAAAAAAATAAAATCAGTAATAAATAAGCCACCATACGAAGATATAAAGAATATATTGCCTGGAGTAGAGTTTGATGTAATGTTGGAAGAATCAAGCACGACATCATGTCATATTATTTGTATATTTGATGATTGCAACGATAAAAAAATTGAGAATATTCAATCTAAAATTAATGAGGTAAGAATACTAGAAAGTGAATCAGATTATTATAAATTAGAAGAATTTGAAAATATTTTATATAAGGTAGGAACAAGTGTAGTATTAATAGCACATCAAAAGAGTGGTATAGATGTTCAAGATTCTACTGGAAAACATCATAGCTTGTCAGAAGCAGTAAAAGATCCTAACGAATGGATAAGAATTGGATACATTAATGCACTTGAATATCAAAAACCAAGAATTCAAGGGATGATAAAAAATAATCTAAAAGAAATAAATACCAAATTTGCCACAATTACGGGAAGTGATTGCCATGTTTGGAGTGCATATCCTAATAAAGATAGTACAATAAAAACACCAAAGGAATATTTATCAAAAGTAAAATGTTTACCAACTTTTAAAGGCTTGTTATTAGCTTTAAGTTCTCCAGAAACGAGATTTGAAAGAAAAGATGAGGGAACATCTTCTAATTATATAAATCAAATAAAATTAGGAGAAAATAATATTGAATTATCAACAGGAATAAATGCAATTATTGGAGAAAATGGTTCTGGAAAATCGTACATTCTAGGAAAAATAAATGGAGAGAATGAAAAAAAATATAAAAAGATTAATGAGAGTAATGAAATTAAAATATCTAAAATTGGCTCTCCTTCATTATTAAAAATTAGTCAAGGTGTAATTATTGAGCAAGTAAAATCTGGAAATTTATTAGAAAATAATTCGGAATATTATGATGAAATTCCAACAATAAATGAGTTTAAAACTAATATGACTGGATTTGTAACTAATTTAAAAAATTATGTAGAAGAAAAAATAAAAATAAAGGAAAACGAACAAAAAATAAATAATTTAAAAATTTTAATAAAAGAATGTGAAGAAGTTAAAAATTATTATGTTTCATTAAATATTGATATTGAGACTATAGAAAATCTTCCTAAAGAAAGATACAATGTAATAAACAGAATATATAGTGAAGTAAACAATGAATATACAGCAAATCAGACATTTTATATAAATGAAAAAGAAAAAATGATTAAGACTATTTTAACATCATTACAAGAATTAAGAAAAGAAATATCAAAAGAAACTAATCAAATAGATTCTGAAAATAAAGCTATTAATGTTATTACTGCAGTATTTAATAATATTAATGAAAAAATAAGAAAGGATAGAACGTCACAAGAAAATGAAAATCAAGATTTGATTGCAGAAATTCGAAGTTTTGCATTACAAATAAAAAATTATTTAAATGAAAAAAATGAGAATGTTGAATTTCCTATATTTCCAAAAGAAATTAATGGTACTAGTATAAAATCTAAGCATGGTTTTAAATTTATTAAGGAAGCAAAATATAATAATGCAAATTTAGAAGTAGCGTTGTACAAAGAATTATTTGTTCAGAATTATCAATCTAGTGAAAAAATAAAAGATATTAACACACGAGATGAGTTCGTTAAGGCTGTTAATGGTGCTACAACGTTTGAAATGATAGAAAGTAAATTAAATTCTAATGTTCAAAAATTTATTACAGAATATACAAAAGAGGAAACTAGAATAAAGGATGAAAATGGAACTGATGAAATTGGAACAACACCAGGAGAAATTGCATTAACTTATTATAAACTTCAGCTTTCAAAAGAAAATACAAATGATGTAATTTTAATTGATCAACCAGAAGATGATATTAGCATGAAAAGAATAGAAAATTATTTAATAGAATACTTTAATAGTGTTAGAGATAGAAAACAGATTATTTTTGTAACTCATAATCCACTATTAGTCGTTAATTTAGATGTAGATAATGTAATAAATATATCAAAGGATAGAAAAAATATTTTAAAAATTGACTCAGGATGTTTAGAAGATAAAAATATACTAGATTTGGTAAGCCAAAATTTAGATGGAGGTAAAGAAGCGGTTGAAAGGAGATTAAAAGTATATGGAGCAAATTAATATTGAAATAACTAGAGAAAATAAGGATATATTAATTAAGAATACAGAAGGCGGAGAAATAAAAATATTAGAAACAAATAAAGAATTAAAAGCATCAGAGACTCTAAGGTTTTTAAATTATACGGATGGAAAAAAGTACATATTGAATCCACTAGATGAGAAATTAAAGAATGATAAAAACATACAGTATGTATATCAAATTTTTTATGAAATTATAGATAAATTGAATCCTATAGAGGAAATATAAATAAACTACTTGCAAAGCTTAAAAATTTATGTTATATTCTAATCATAGAATCAAACTATGAAATATAATTATAAATACAAGCTCGTATTCTTCGTGAACGGAAGTGTCAAACGAGCCATTTTAAAAATACGAAAACGTTGTAAACTCTGATACATAAGGAATACAGCGTTTTTGTATTATAACTTAAATTCTGTTAAAAATTTCAAAAATGGGGGTTTTTGAGGTAGATTATCCAAAAATCACCCAAATTTTTATTGAAAAATAGACAATCCTATATTTTAGAAAATCTATATTTTTTTATTTAATAAAATCTTTAAAGGCAATTATTTCGAAAGGTTTTTTAGATTTTAATGAACTGTTTTGTTTAATTCTCTTAAAAATATCAACAAAAGGATATATCTGACATATTATTGAAGATATTGTCTTTTTATTGCTTTATTTTATAATTATCATGTGCATCATACATATTTATATTAAGTAAAGTTATTAATAGTTTTAATCAGAGGGGACAATTAAAAAATATTTAATATTAAGCTAGGAGGTGAACTATATGATAAAATTATGTGAAATTTGTAATAGCAGTTTTGTTACAAAATCTTCTACAAGAATATATTGTTATAAATGTAGTGGAGAATCTACAAGGAGTAATGTATTAACGAGAAAACATCAGAAGACTATTTTAAGAAGAAATATGAAGTTATAAGCAATAAAATTATTAGGTGGTAAATGTGTTATATGCGGATATAATAAATGTATAGATGCATTAGAATTCCATCATAAAAATCCAACTGAAAAAGAATTTAAACTAGGATCAGGAAATACTATGTCTTGGAGAGAATATAAAAGTGAAGCATTAAAATGTATCTTAGTTTGTTCTAATTGTCATAAAGAGATTCATAGTCGATTTGGATACACAATTAAAAAGTAAATTGGTATTGCGCATATTATAAATATAGTATATAATTTTAGAAAAAATAGAAGGAGGAATAAACATGGAAACAAGAATAATAGGAGACTCATTACCAGCAGTAATATGTAAGCTACAAAAAGGAGAATCAATAGTCGCAGAAAATGGCGGAATGAGCTGGATGGACGAAGGAATAGAAATGAAAACATCAACAAATGGTGGAATAATGAAAGGAATAGGAAGAGCATTTGCAGGAGAATCAATTTTTATGAATATATTTACAGCAGAAAGAGACAATGCAGAAATAGCCTTTTCTTCATGTTTCCCAGGTAAAATATTAGAATTTAATTTACAAGAAGGTCAATCAATAATAGCACAAAAAAGATCATTACTATTTGCAGAAAGCACAGTAGATATTGCTATGCAATTCCGTAAAAAAATAGGAGCAGGCTTCTTTGGTGGAGAAGGCTTTATTATGCAAAAAATAACAGGACCAGGAAGAGTATTTTTAGAAATAGATGGAGAAGTAGTACAAAAGGAATTACAAGCAGGAGAAAAACTAAGAGTAGATAATGGATATGTAGCAGCTATGACCCAAAATGTAGATTTAGATATTCAAATGGTAAAAGGCCTTAAGAATATAGTGTTAGGAGGAGAAGGACTGTTTTTAACAACATTAGAAGGACCAGGAACAGTATGGTTACAAACAATGCCATTATCTAAACTATCAAATTTATTGTATATAAGAACACCAAATTAAAAAAAAGAGGGTAAAAGTATGAAAAATTATAAAAAAATAATAATAAGTTTTATTATATCAATTTTCACAATAGGAATGGTAACAATATCAAAAGCTGAAAGCATTGATTTAAATGAACTAGAAGAATTTATAACAGAAGAATCAACAGTAGATGTAAATAATATTACAGAATCAGATATAATAACATTATATGAAGAATTAACAGAAAAATACACAAATGAAGAGTTAGCAGACACAATAGAAGAATACAGTGCAGAAATGCAACAAGAAGGAATAGACAAAGAAACAATAGATGCAGGTGTTACATTACTTCGTACAACTGACGAAAAAGAACTAAAAAAGATATTAGAAGAAGACCTAGACATTGAGCAGATAAAAGAAAGGTTAAACCAAGGAGAAGACTTAGAAGAAATAGTAACAGATATGAATATAAATCCAATAGAAATTGGACTAAAACTATTATTAGCAAATACTGTATTTAAAGCATTTATCATAATATCTATAATATTTGGAATTTATAGTATAATAGTAAGATGGAAAATATATTCAAAAGCAGGAAAGCATGGATGGGCAGCATTAATACCTATATATAGAGATGCAGTATGGTTAAAAATATCAGGAATAACACCATGGACAATGTTATTACTATTATTACCAATAATAGGTTGGATAAGTTTAGCATTAATAATGATAATATCAAAATTTACAATATCAAAAGCCTTTGGAAGAGGAGTTTTATTTGGACTAGGGCTATGGGTATTACCTGTAATATTTGAATCTATAATGGCATTTTCAAATAAAATTGAATACACAGGTGACGAATATTTAAAATAAAGTTTAGATAAAGATAACAATATTGCATAAAAATTATAAGTTTGGTTAAAATTCATTTAAGAATAATTTGTAAGGAGTAAGATAATATGGAGAAAATTGCAAATTGCTTAAATGAATTTTTATCAGACCTAAATGTATATTTTAGAAAAGTTCAAAACTATCACTGGAATATACAAGGAAAAGATTTCTTTGTTATGCATGCAAAATTAGAAGAATATTATGACGAATTAGCAGAGCAAATAGACGAAATAGCAGAACACATACTTATATTAGGCTATCAACCATTAGGAACACTAAAAGACTATTTAGAAACAACAAAAATACAAGAAGCAGAAAACAAAAAAATATGTGTAGACGAAGTATTAAAAGGTTTAGTTGAAGGATACACACACTTACTAGAAAAAGCAACAAAAATAAAACAAGAAGCAGACACACAAAATAATTATGCAACATCAAGCTTAATGGATAACTACATTTCAGAATACAGTAAAAAACTATGGATGCTAAACCAAAGTAAATAACAAATTAGAACAAATCGGAAAGCCATTTTATTAACGGCATTTAAAACTTTTTCGTAGGCTTTCCGTAAATTTGTTCAAGCGCCAAATTTTATGAAATAAAATTTGTGTGCAATGTTGGAGCGTAGCGACTTTTATTTAATAGGAAAGTATCACTTTCCTATTAAATAAAGAAAAAATGTTCGTAAAAAGTATTGACAAAATATTTGTTTGGCAATATAATAAGTACGAACATTTTTTTAATGCAAATAAAAATTAAGCTTGGAGGTATTATATATGATAACAAATCTACACATAAAAAATATAGGAATAATAGAAGATATAGAAATAAACTTAAATAAAGGACTAAATGTCTTAACAGGCGAAACAGGAGCAGGCAAAACACTAATAATAGACTCATTAGAAATTATTTCAGGAGCAAGATTTTCTAAAGAAATGATAAGAAAAGGAGAAGAAAATTCATTTGTAGAATTATGCATATACGAACCAGAAAGTGAATATGCATCTGACGGGAATATAATAGTATCAAGAGAAATTAATACAAATGGAAGAAACCTATGCAAAATAAATGGAAGACTTGTTACAGTAAATGAATTAAAAGAATTTATGAAAAAATTTATAGAAATACATGGTCAAAATGAAAACCAAACACTTTTAGACCCAAAAACACATTTAAAATACTTAGACAATTTTATAGGCATAGAAATAAAAGAACTAAAAGAAAAATACCAAGAATATTATAAAAAATACTGTAATATACAAAAAGAATTACAAGAAAACTATGGAGATGACAAAGAAAAACAAAGAAAACTAGACTTATTAAAATATCAACTAAACGAAATAGAAGAAGCAAAACTAAAACCAAACGAAGAAGAAAAACTAGAAGAAACAAGAAGAAAAATATTAAACTCAGAAAAAATAATAGACAGCTTAAATACAGCAGACGAAGCCATTAAAGAAAACAGTATAGACAACATAAGTAATGCCATAAGAGCATTAGAAAAAATAGAAAATATAGACACAAAATACGAACAAGTAAGTAGTAATTTAAAAAACATATATTATGAATTGCAAGAAATATCAAGAGATATAAGTATATATAAAGAAGACATCGACTTTGACGAAATAGAAAGAGAAGAAATCGAAAAAAGGTTAGACCTAATATATTCATTAAAAAGAAAATATGGAAATAGTATAGAAGAAATACAAAAATATGCAGAAAAAGTAAAAAGCGAAATAGAATACATAGAAAATTTAGAAGAACACAATAATAAATTAAAAAAAGAATTAGAAGAACTAAAAATAAAAATGACAAAATACGGAGAACTAATTAATAAAAAAAGAACAGAACATGCACACATAATAAGTAATAAAATAAATAATGTATTAAAAGACTTAGAAATGAAAAACGCCCAAATAAATGTAAAAGTAACATATAATAAAGAACAATTTTACGAAACAGGAAAAGATGATGTACAATTTTTAATAAAAACAAATATAGGCGAAGACGAACACAGTTTAGACAAAATTGCATCAGGAGGCGAGATGTCAAGAATAATGCTCGCAATAAAAAAAGTATTAGCAGACACAGACAAAATGCCAATACTAATATTTGACGAAATAGACACAGGAATAAGTGGAAAAGCAGCAAAATCTGTAGCAAATAAATTAAAAGATATATCAAACAATCACCAAGTATTATGTGTATCACACTTAGCAAGCATAGCAGCAATGGCAGACCATAACTATTTTATAAGCAAAAAAATTAATAACAATAGAACACATACAAATATTAAGCTATTAAACGAAGAAGAAGTTATAAAAGAAATAGCAAGAATATCAGCAGGAGAAATAAATGAAACAACACTAAAATATGCAAATGAGCTACGAAATAAAAAAGCATCATAGTGAAAAAATACAAAACAAAGCCAGTAAATTTAAATATTTACTGGCTAACAATATAATAATTATTTCATTTTCTTATTAATAGAAACTATTTTAGCTATAGATACCACTAAAGAAGCAAGTACTAAACATCCAAGAGCAATCATAACAGGTAACCCTGTTTTAGGTAAAATAGTTGGAGCAGTTGTAGGATCTTCACCCTTTAACTCTGTTTCTGTAACTCTTACCTTAGGTGTTTCGTCAGAAGTTTTAGAATCCTCTGTACCATCTGGATTTTTATAAGTAATATCTACTCTTTCGTTAGTATCTAAGATAACATCTACAATATCTTTACTATAATTATCTCTTAAAGTCAAAGTATATTGTACAACAGCTGTTTCACCTGGTGCTAATTCACCTATAGTCCATGTAATAGAATTGTTTGTTGGGTCAATCTCAGCAGAAATTTCTCCTATATTAGGTGAAGCCACATAAGCAAAATCAAAATTATCTACAATATCTTGTGGAAAATAATCTACAATATTAATATCTGTTATAGATTGAGAAGCAGGTATTAAATCATTGTAAATATCATTAACTATAGTATTTTCTATCTCATCATCTTGAATATAATAGAATTTACCAGCAGTAGGTGTTTGTTCAGTTCCAAATATACTATCAATAATTTGTTGATATGTGTATTGTGTTGTAGCATTTTCATTTGGATTAGAAATACCTGTTAACATTGTAATAATATTATATCCTTCTGCAGATAAAGTTTGTAATTTAGTTTTAGTCTTATTAATTACATCATCAGAATAATACTCCTTATTATAATCTACAGCAACATTAGGAACACCATCTGTTAGTACAATAATATATTTGTTAGTTTCAGCACTAGAAAAATGCTCACTAGCTAAAGTTATTCCAGCATCTAGGTCTGTTCTTGGTCCATTTGCCTCAATTGTATCTATTGCATTAGTTAATGTATTAGCATCTGTTGTAAGTTCAGAAACTAAAGAAGCATCATCAATAGTACCCTCTAAAGAAACATCAGTATTTGTAGAAAAGCTAACAGCACCTACTTTTACATTTTCATTTCCTTCTAATATTTTATTTACTAAACTTTTAGCAGAATTGAAAACCAAATCTTTTCTTTTTTCGCCGGTAGAAGTACTTTCCTCCATACTTGCAGAATTATCAACAACAAGCATAACTTCTCCAGTAGGTTGATCTAAAACTGCACCATTTGTAATCTTCATTTGTATAGTAACTTGTCTATTTTCTATATCTGTTGCGATTAATTTTTTCTCAAATTCGCAAAAATCATTTATTTTAATTGTACAAACATTATCTTCTACAACCTCAAAATTAGTAGTTACAGTAGCAAAAACCATGCTTGAAATAAGTACAATTACAATAAATAAAGTTAAAGCAAAATATCTTTTTAAATTCATTTAATAATCATCCTTTCATAATATAACTCTAATATTCATTTTAGTATAAAAAATAAATATTTTCAAGCTTTTTTAAAATATAATATAGAAAAGTTTAAAAAATTATGTTATTATGTATAAAAAGTTCAAAAATAGAAATTTACAATAATCCAAAATAAAGGTGATGAAAACTTATGACAAATATATGGGGAATAATATTATCATATGTATATATAGCACTTATAATAGTAGGAGCAAAATTATTTGAAAAAGCAGGAAAAGAAGCAAGCAGAAAATTTATCCACATAATGTTGGGAAATTGGTGGATAATAGCAATGTTTTTCTTCGATAATGTGATATATGCATCATTTGTTCCAGCAACATTTGTAATAATCAATTACATATCATACAAAAAGCAAATTATATCTGTAATGGAAAGAGAAAACAACGAAAAAGAAGGACTAGGCACTGTATATTATGCCCTTTCTTTATTAGTATTATCAATTATTTCATTTGGAATTTTAAATAAACCAGAAATAGGTTTAGTACCATGCTTAGTTATGGCATATGGAGATGGACTAGCAGCAATTATAGGCAAAGCAGTAAAAAGCAAAAAATACGAAATAGGTAACTCACAAAAAACCATAGCAGGCTCACTAACAATGTTTATAGTTACAGTACTAACAGTATTTATATACTTAACATATATGCAAAACCCAGCAGCAGCATTTTATGCCATAATAATAGGAATCTTAATAACAATAGTAGAAGCAATATCAATTAAAGGGTTAGATAACTTAACTGTACCAATTTGTACATTACTCTTGTTATTATCAATATAAAGGAGCAAAACCATGGAAAAACAAGAAATTTTAAAAGAATACAAAAAACAAGAAGAAAGAATTTTACTTGCACAAATACTAGATAAAATAAACTTTACTAAAACCAGAAACAAAATAGAAAACACAGACTTTCTAAATATGTACGAAATAAACACAGTAGAAAAATTTTTAAGCAAAATAAATTATAAAAATTATTCATTTTGGGGTGGAGAAGAACTATCAGAAAGAAAAATATTAATTACATACCCCGAAAATTTAGACAAAAGTATAATAGAAAAAAACTATGAAAATATACTAAGTATAATCAGAATAGAACTACCACAAGAAGAAAAAGGAAAATATACACATAGAAATTACCTAGGTGGAATAATGAAACTAGGAATAGAAAGAAATAAAATAGGAGACATATTAGTAAGAGAAGAAGGAGCAGATATAATTGTAATAAAACAAGTAACAAAATTTTTATTACAACAATTACCAACACTAAAAAGATTTGAAAAAAGCAAAATCTCTGAACATAACATAAAAGAACTAAAAAAAGTAGAATTAAAAACAGAATACATAAAAATAATAGTTCCATCATTAAGACTAGACAATTTTGTATCAGACTTAGCAAAAACATCAAGAAACAAATCAACAGAGTTAATAAAAGAAGAAAGAATCTTCGTAAACGGACAATGTGAAACAAAAGTCTCAAAAAAAATAAACATAGGAGATACAATAACAATAAGAGGCAAAGGAAGATTTGTAGTAAAAGAACATGCAGGAATTACAAGAAATAATAGAGATATTATAATAATAGAAAAATTTATTTAAGCATTTTTAGACTAACCATTCAAAACACTTGCATAATTACAATTTGAAAGATATAATAAAAAAGTATAATAGCATAAAAAAAAAAGGAATGATATTATATATGAATAAAACAAAAAGAAAAATATTTGAAACTTCAATGAAGTTATTTGCAGAAAAAGGTTATGATGCAACAAGCATAGAAGAAATAACAGCAACTGTAGGAGTAGCAAAAGGAACTTTATACTATCATTTTTCAAGTAAAGAAGAAATATTTAACTTTCTAGTTGAAGAAGGTATGAAACTTTTGCAAAACAGTATAGACATAAAAACATCAAAATTACCTAACTACATAGACAAAATAAAAGCAATAATATTAATTCAAATAAAAATAGTAGTAAAATACGAAGATTTAATAACTATTTTACTTTCACAACTATGGGGAAACGAAAAGCGAAACTTAAAATGCAAAAAGCATATATACGAATACATAAACACCATAGAAAAAATAGTTAAAAAAGGAATAGAAGTAGGACAAATACAAAAAGGTGACTCTAAAGCTATAGCATCAGAAATATATGGGTTAATATGTTCAACACTTGTATATAAACAAAGAAAACAAGAAGATATAGAAGTAGCAAAACTATATCACGAATTTGAAAACACAATAATAAAAGGTTTAAGAGTAAAAAACAAGGAGGAAATACAATGAGTAGCAAAGAACAAAATGTAAAATACCAAAACTTAAAAGAAATGATTCAAAAATCAGGAGAGCTATATGGAAAAAGACCAGCATATATGTTTAGAACTGAGCAAAAAGGAGTTTATAAAACAATATCACACGAAGAATTTAGAAAAGATGTAGATAGTTTAGGTACTGCACTAATTCAAATGGGGCTAAAAGGTAAAAGAATAGCACTTATAGGAGAAAATAGATACGAATGGGGAGTATCATACCTATCTGTTGTAAACGGAACAGGAATTATAGTTCCTCTAGACAAAGCATTACCAGAAAACGAACTAGAAAGCTTAATGATACGTTCAGAAGCAGAAGCAATATTTTATTCAAAAAGCTATGATGATGCCATAAAAAGAATAAGAGAAGCGGGAAAAACAAACATAAAATATTTTATATCTATGGACTTAGAAGAAGAAACAGATGGAGTATATTCACAAAAACAACTTATACAAAAAGGAAAAAAAGCAATACAAGAAGGAGATAAAAGCTTTATAGAAGCAGAAATAGACCCAGAAAAAATGGCAGTAATGTTATTTACATCTGGAACAACATCAGTTTCTAAGGCAGTAATGCTATCACAAAAAAACATTATAATCAATATAAATGACATAAGTTGGGCATTTGATGTAAACGAAACAGACAGAGTATTATCATTTTTACCATTACACCATGTATTTGAATGCACAGTAGGATTTTTATACATAATATCAACAGGAGCATGTATAGTATTTTGTGACGGAATAAGACATATAGGAGACAATATAGCAGAATACAAAATAACAGTAATGGTATCTGTACCAATATTATTTGAAGCAATGTATAAAAAAGTAATAAAAGGAATAGAAAAAAAGGGCAAACTAGACACAGTAAAAAAAGGAGTAAAAATAAGCAACATTTTACTAAAATTAGGAATAGATGTTAGAAAAAAACTATTTAAAGAAATACACGAAACACTAGGCGGAAAAGTACGTTTACTAGTAGCAGGAGGAGCGGCATTAGACCCAGAAGCAGAAAAAGGATTTAATGAATTAGGATTTTGTCTATACCAAGGATATGGGCTAACAGAAACATCACCAGTAGTTGCAGCAGAATGCCCAAAAGCACATAGACTAGGATCTATAGGAAAAGCATTTCCAAGTGTACAAGTAAAAATAGACAATCCAGACCAAGACGGAATAGGAGAATTATTGGTAAAAGGGCCAACAGTAATGCTTGGATATTACAATAATGAAGAAGCAAACAAAAAAGCAATAGAGCCAGATGGGTGGTTCCATACAGGAGACTTAGCACGTATAGACAAAGATGGTTACATATATATAGTAGGAAGAGAAAAAAGTGTTATAGTATTAAAAAACGGTAAAAATATCTTCCCAGAAGAATTAGAAATACTAATAAACAAAATAGAAGGTGTAAAAGAATCAATAGTATTTGGAAAACCAGACGACAGAGGAACAAGAGACGGAGACTTAAGAATATGTGCAAAAATAGTATATGACAAAGAAATTATGGAAGAAAAATATAATGCAAAAACAGAAGAAGAAATAAAAGAACTATTATGGAAAAAAATAAAAGAAATAAACAAAGAGATGCCAGCCTACAAATACATTAGGGACATAATAGTTACAGAAAAAGAACTAATAAAAACAACAACAGCAAAAGTAAAAAGACACGAAGAAATAAAAAGTATTTTAGGAGCCGAAGCATAGCAATTTATATCCTACTTGGAAAATATCACTTTCCAAGTAGGATATAAAAATGTAAACACATAAAATCTAAAAAGCTACGGAAGCTGCAAACAGCTAGTTTAGTATACATAACGGTTTTGTAACATAATTGTAACATAACTGTAACCAAAAAGTAATATTTAAAATTATAAATACTCTTGTAGTTTTTTGTAAGATGTTGTATAATGAGTTTGTACACAGATGAAGCACGTATGAAAAGGAGGGAAGTTTACAATGTGGTTTAACAGAAGTAGGAGAACCGGCATAGTAAACGTGAGAATGGTTATCACGGAAGAAAAAATATTATCAAATATAGACAAAGTACAAAAAATGATAAATCCAAAAAGCAAAAAGCAAATTGTACAATTGGAGGAAGATGGGTATTTTAAAGATTTAATAGAATCAATAAAAACATACTTAGTAGAATATCCAAAAAAGAAAAACTTTCCAAACAGTGTATATAAAGCAGCTTATGGATTAGTTGAGTATGCAACAAATCAATTTGAAGAAAATACAAAAAGAATTGAAGAATTAATTAGACAAAGAGAAGAAAATATTGCATTAGCAGGAAAATTAAAAGAAACACTAGAAATAGTAGAAAACAGAGAAAAGAGCTGGAAAAGTGCTATAACAGAAGCAGAAAAAGACTTCTCAGAAGATATAATAGAAACACTAACAATCATAGGAAAAAGCAAAACACAAACTTCTCAAAACTACCAAGATGCAATGAAGTTAGTACATGCAAGAATAAATAACTTAGAATCAAACTTACATATCGAAATAGATATGGAAAGAATAGAAGACAGATCAAAAGCATTAAGCTATATAGGAATAGAAATTGCAGACGCACTAAAAATGATACCAGCGCCACTAGAAGAAGACATAGTAGAAGCACCAGTAACAGCAGAAGAAACAATGAGTGCAGAACAACAAGAATATGTAGAAGCAACTACATTTGAAGCAAAACCATCATTATGGGAAAGAATAAAACAATCTAAAGTAGCAAGAGCAGTAAGTTACATATTCAAAGTTCGTATAAGAGTAGAGCTACCAAATGCATTACCAGAAGGTAGAGGAGAAAATCATGTATAAAATAGGATAAAATCCTATATATTATATATTAGTAATTTGAAGTTAGAAACACAAATTCTAGCTTCAAATTATTTTATACAATAGGAAATAATATAAAACTTTAAGTTTCGCAACTCAAAGTGAAAATAACTATTAAAAATTTTATTTTCAAAGGAAAGTCATACTTTTTAAGAAGTATAAAAGTTATTATGCTTCAGCAATTCAAATAAAAATAGAGTAAAAACACCATAAAACACATAAAAACAATCCAAAATAACAAAAAAACTATTGCAAAATAAAGAAAATTTAAAAAAAGTATTGACAACAAGCAAAATATAGTTTATACTTAAAAATGCGTTGAGAGATGCTCCCTTAGCTCAGTTGGTTAGAGCAACCGGCTCATAACCGGTAGGTCCAAGGTTCGAATCCTTGAGGGAGCACCATTATTTTATTATAAGGGTAGGTGGCCGAGTGGCTAAAGGCGGCAGACTGTAAATCTGTTCTCATTCGAGTACGATGGTTCGAATCCATCCCTACCCACCAATTAAAATTATGGGCTGTCTTTGCCCATCCAAAAAATCCATAGCAAAGCTGTGGATTTTTTGAAAATAAAAAGACATAATAAATATTAATAGAAGGAGCGTGATTTTTATGATGTATCCATTTTGCCAATACTCTGATGAAACATTGGTTACTTTTTCAAATATAGTAAAAAATGAAAATGATGAAGAATTTCTTTATGTACATTTTGAAAGGCCAATGGAATATGGATTTGATAGTATTAGATTTGAATTGCCTACCTATAAAATAGTTTATGAGGAAGGTCACTATAGTGAATCTGAAAAAGCAATGTTTAAAAAGATTGTAGAAAAAGGTGCACCATATTTTTATGAATGGGCTAGAGAAGGAGGAATAAAAATTGCCTAGTTTATTTGAAATAATGCGGTTATAAAATATTTTTCTGGTCTGATGAATTTATGGAACCTGTACATGTTCATATATCTAAAGGAAAACCATTATCTAATGCAACCAAAGTTTGGCTTACCAAATCTGGAGGTTGTATATTAGGACATAATAAAAGTAGAATACCTCAAAAAGATTTAAAATATATAATGGGAATAATAACTGCGAATTACTTTTTCATATTAGACCAATGGAAACAACATATCATAAATAATGATATTAAATTTTATTGTTAAAGTATAATCATATTAAAAGTTCAAAAGGATTATAAGAATTTTTTAGCAAAAAAATATAATTTAAATAAAAAAATAAAAAAATGTAAAAAAAAAGTTGAAAAAAATATTTTATGAAGAATAATATAATTATACATAATTAAACGTATTATGTACAGAAATTTTAAACCCAAAGGAAGGCGGTGCACAAAATGCAAATAACAGACGT
>CALXAW010000020.1 GCA_944386375.1 uncultured Clostridia bacterium | reverse complement strand
TGTTTTGATAATTTCGAGATTTTCTGCAGTTTTTGTACATATTTAAAAAATAGCAAACAAAAAAACTTAAGAGGTTTTGCCAAAAATGTTTCTCTTTATTTATATAAAGATTTGTATTTTTTAGTTATTACAGACATAAACTTAAGTTATAAACATTTAGGTAATTTCTTTGCTTCTATTTCTGAATTTGCAAAAAGTATTACTAATGCAGAAAATTTTGAAAGCAGATTAATAGAATATGGAAAGCCTATTATGAAAACAAATGCAATTAATAGATGTATGCGTTATTTTGGTTAATTTTAAGGAGCTATTTGCTCCTTTTATTTATACAATAGAAAAGTAATACTTTCCTATTGTATAAATAAAAGTTGTATAGTGCTATTTACACGGATTTTACCACTATTTTACATTTGACAAATACAGTATTTAAGTATACAATTGCATTATTATTAATGTTTTTTATTATTGAATAGGAAAAAGCAATTTTTCCTATTCAATAACATAGCTATTTAAAAAGGATTGTGATAAAAATGGAAAACACTTTACATATTGGCCTTGATGTAGGGTCAACTACTGTTAAAATAGTTGTTATGAACGATACTAAAGAAACTATATATAAAAATTACCAAAGACATTTTTCAGATACAAAAAACACAGTATGTAGTGTGTTAGAAAAACTTTGTGAGCAATATCCAAACAATACATTTACATTAGCCCTTACAGGTTCTGGTGCAATGTCTGCTGCAAAGTTTTTAGGTGTTAGGTTTATACAAGAAGTTATATCTTGTAAAAGAGCTGTAGAAAAATATATACCTAGAACAGATGTAGTAATTGAACTTGGTGGAGAAGATGCTAAGATTATATATTTTGATAAATCTATAGAACAACGTATGAATGGTACATGTGCCGGTGGAACTGGTGCTTTTTTAGACCAAATGGCTTCACTTTTACATACTGATGCAGCAGGTTTAAATGAGCTTGCTAAAAATTATAAAACTATTTACCCTATTGCATCTCGTTGTGGTGTTTTTGCCAAAACAGATGTGCAACCACTTATAAATGAAGGTGCAGCAAAAGAAGATATAGCAGCATCTATTTTTCAAGCTGTTGTAAATCAAACTATTAGTGGTTTAGCTTGTGGTAGACCAATTCGTGGTAATGTTGCATTTTTAGGTGGTCCTTTAAATTATTTATCTGAACTTAGAAAAAGATTTATAGAAACTTTAAATTTAAAAGATGACGAAATAATTGTACCAGAAGAAGCTCATTTATTAGTTGCCAAAGGGGCTGCTTTAGATTCATTACATGCTAAGCCTATAACAGTACAAGAATTAAAACAAAAAATAGAAAATTTACGTAACTCTCATGACGATACATCTCAACCATTAGAGCCATTATTTAAAGATAAAGATGACTATATTGCTTTTAAAACAAGACATGAAAAAGCAAAAGTTAACAGAAAAGAACTATCAGATTTTAGTGGAGATTGTTTTTTAGGAATTGATGCAGGCTCTACTACTACTAAAATTGTTCTTATTGATAGAGATTATAATTTACTTTATTCTGCTTATGGAAGTAATGAAGGTAATCCTTTAAATAGTGTTATTCATATGTTAGAAGATTTATATAATGTACTTCCTAAAGATGCTGTTTTACGCTATAGTGGTGTAACAGGCTATGGAGAAAAGCTTATTCAAACAGCATTAAATGTAGATTTAAACGAGATAGAAACAATTGCACACTATACTGCTGCTAAAAAATTCGAACCAGATGTTACAAGTATTGTTGACATTGGTGGTCAAGACATGAAATACATAAAAATGAAAAATGGTAATATAGACAATATATTATTAAATGAGGCTTGTTCTTCTGGTTGTGGTTCTTTTATAGAAACATTTGCAAAAAGCTTAAACTTAGAAATATCAGAATTTGTAAAAGAAGCTATTGTTGCAAAAAGGCCTGTAGATTTAGGTTCTAGATGTACTGTTTTTATGAACTCTAAAATTAAACAAGCCCAAAAAGAAGGATATTCTGTTGGTGATATTTCTAGTGGTTTATCTTATTCTGTAATAAAAAATGCTATTCAAAAAGTAATGAAAGTAAGAGATGTTTCTACATTAGGAGATCACATAGTTGTACAAGGTGGTACTTTTTACAATGATGCTGTATTAAAAGCTTTTGAAAAAATAGTTGGAAAAGAAGTTGTAAGACCTGATATTGCCGGTCTTATGGGAGCTTATGGAATGGCTATTTTATCTAAAGAACAATATGAAGCAAATTTAGATATGGAATATGTATCTACAATTTCTCGTACAGAAGATTTGCATAATTTAGATATTCAAATTACTCATACTCGTTGTAATGGTTGCGAAAATCATTGTAAACTTACTATTAATAAGTTTAGTAATGGACATAGATATATTTCTGGTAACCGTTGTGAAAAGGGAGCAGGAATAGTTTCTAACTCTACTAAACTACCTAATTTGATTAAATATAAATATGACAGAATATTTGACTATACACCTTTAGACGAAAAGTTTGCAAAAAGAGGTACAATTGGTATTCCTCGTGTACTTAATATGTACGAAGATTATCCTTTTTGGTTTACATTCCTTACGGAATTAGGCTTTAGGGTAATTGTTTCTGAAAAAAGTACTAGAAAAACATACGAAAAAGGTATGGAATCTATGCCTTCTGAATCTGTATGTTATCCAGCCAAACTTGCTCATGGACATGTAGAGAGCTTATTAGACCAAGGTATAAAAACAATATTTTATCCTTGTATGCCATATTCTAGAAAAGAATACGAAAAGTCAGATAACAAGTACAACTGCCCTATTGTTATATCTTATTCAGAAGTACTAAAAAACAATGTAGAAAGGCTTAAAGCAAGTGATGTTAAGTTTATAAATCCATTTTTACCTTTTGATACTAAAAACTTAGTTAAAAAGGTAATGGAATTAAATGAATTTAAAGAATACAATTTTACTAAACAAGAGCTAACAACTGCTGCACAAAAAGCAGAAGCTGAATACCAAAAGTGCAAACAAGATATTAGAACTAAAGGTGAAGAAACTGTAAAATATATTAACGAAAATAACTTAAAAGGTATTGTACTTGCTGGTAGACCATATCATGTTGACCCAGAAATAAACCATGGTATTGACACATTAATTACTTCACTTGGATTATGTGTTTTAACAGAAGATAGTATTTCTCATTTAACACAGGCGAAAAGACCTTTACGTGTTGTTGACCAATGGGTATTTCATTCTAGATTATATGCTGCTGCCGATTTTGTTGGTAAACAAGATAATTTAGAGCTTGTACAACTAAATTCTTTTGGTTGTGGAGTTGATGCTGTTACAACAGACCAAGTTGAAGAAATTTTATCAAGTTATGGAAAAATGTATACTTTAATTAAAATAGACGAAGTTAACAATTTAGGTGCAATACGTATTCGTATTCGTTCTTTACTTGCTGGTATGAACAAGCGTCAAAAAGAAAAATTAGGCGAAACATCTGGTAATTACGGTATAAACAAAAAAGTATTTACCAAAGACATGAAAAAAGATTATACAATTCTTATACCTCAAATGGCACCTATACATTTCGAGTTACTTGAAACTGCAGTACAATCTAGTGGTTATAAAGTAGAATTATTAAGAGAATGTACACCAAATACTGTAGAAACAGGATTAAGATATGTAAACAATGATGCATGTTATCCATCTATTTTAGTAACAGGTCAAATGATAGAGGCTCTTCAGTCTGGTAAATATGACTTAAACAAAACTGCCCTAATTATGTCACAAACTGGTGGTGGTTGTAGAGCTACAAATTATATTGGTTTTATTAGAAAAGCTTTAAAAGATGCAGGTTATCCAAATATTCCAGTTATTTCGTTTAATGTTGTTGGAATGGAAAAAATGCCTGGCTTTAAAATAACAATTCCTTTAATGGAACGCTTACTTAAAACTATTATTTATGGAGATTTATTGCAAAAATTATCTAATAAAAATAGAGCATATGAGGTACATAAAGGAGAAACAGATAAATTATTTAATTATTGGATGAATAAATGCAAAGAGCTTCTTAAACATTCTACTAATAAAGAATTTAAGCAAAGTATTTATAATATGGTAGAAGATTTTGAAAGAATTGAATTAGATACTAGCATAGAAAAACCTAGAGTTGGAATAGTTGGCGAAATTTTAATTAAATACCATCCATTTGGAAATAATTTTGTTGCAAAACTTTTAGAGCAAGAAGGTGCAGAAGTTATAATGCCAGATTTTATGGGATTTGTTAAATTTATGGCAACTCATAAAATTACTTTTAATACTTTACTTAATACAAATAAAACATCTTCTAAAATTGCCAAAGTTGCTATTAAATTAATAGATTTATTCGAAAAAGATGTTGCAACAGCTTTAGCAAAATCTAAAAAAGGATATTTACCTTTATGCAATATTTGGCATTTAGAAAAACAAGTAAAAGATGTATTATCTATAGGTAACCAAACTGGTGAAGGCTGGTTTTTAACAGCCGAAATGATAGAATATATAGAACATGATATTCCAAACATCGTATGTGTTCAACCTTTTGCATGTTTACCAAACCATGTTGTTGGAAAAGGAGTTATTAAAACTATTAGAGAAAAATACCCAGAAGCAAATATTTCTCCTGTAGACTATGACCCAGGTGCAAGCGAGTCAAACCAAACAAACAGAATTAAGCTTTTAATGACTGTTGCTAAAGATAATTTAGCAAAAAAACAAAATGAAAAAAAGGCAATAGAAAAAGAAAATGAACCTAAAACTAACAAAACAGAAGTAAATGTAGGGTAGTTTTCCACAAATTACAAATATAATGTGTATACTAGAACAAAAGCTCTGGCTACAGCCAGAGCTTTTGCAGATGGGATTTACCCTTTTAATAAAGGGTTTAGTTCCACACTTTGTCTTACCTTCATTGATGGGTCACATTTTTGTAAGTACCGAAGAAGCCCTTTGTGTCTACAATATTGAGCTAACTCCATTCTTACTTTTTCCTCAGAATCTTTAGCAAGAATTCCCATAACATATAAATCTAGTTTCGGTCTTCTTGCCAAAAGCATTCTTTGGTTAACATCTGACCCCCGAGCAATTCTTTCTTGCTCGTCTGTGGTAAGCACCTTCTTGTCTGCAACAAATTCCATCTTGTTTCTTCATCCTTTCTTGGGAAATTATTCCCGCTTGATGTTTACTAAAGCTTGGTATCCAAGCTTCACTTTTTATTATAACATTAATTTTTATAAAGGTCAAAATTTTATGCTTTTTGTTCTCTTTTCCAATAAAACAAGTATTGTTGAGCTATTCCTGCTATATTTCCGAATTTTTCTTGTGCAATTTTTTCTATTTGTTTTTTGCTTACTTTTGTTTCATCTTCGTTTTTTATGTATAATTCATTCATTACTCTTCGTACCCATACATCTATTGGAAATACCTCAAATCTTTTTAGTGTAGAAAAAAGCAAAATACAATCTGCAACTTTTGGTCCTACTCCAGAAAGACTTAATAACTTTTCTCTTACTTTTAATGTATCTGGTTCTTTTTGTAGTTCTTCTAAATCCACTTTTTTATCTAATACCATATGTGTTGTTTCATATAAACGTATATCTCTAAAGCCTAAACCTAAATTTCTATATTGCTCTACAGTTACATCTTTTAGTTCTTCTGGTGTTGGAAATGTATAATACTTTTCTCCATTCCATTCTATTTTTTTACCATAGTTTTTAGATAATCTTTCTATTATTCCTTTTATTCGTGGTATATTATTATTTGCAGATATTATAAAAGATATTATTGTTTCCCATAAATCTTGATTTAAAATTCTAATTCCGCTTCCATATTTTATGCTTATATTCATACTTTCGTCTATTTTAGATAATATATTTTTAATTTGCTTATAATCTCTTTTTAAATCAAAATAATCTATTACTATATTCTGTATATTTCCATTACAAACACCTTTAAAAATCACATTATCTCCGTTTTTTTGTACATTTAATACATTATTTTTAAATACACCTGTGTAGCTTCCATCAGCCTGCTTATTCCATCTAAAGCATTGGCCACAATCAAATATATGCTCTAACTCAAATGAATCTATATTTTTTAATATATATGTCTGTTCTTCCACTTAATATCCTCCCTTTTTTATAATACCACATACATACTTTTTTAGTCAATTGCTATTTTTCTACCTTAAAGCCTTCTCCTACAACTTCTCTAGAATTTGTAATAACCATAAAACAATTTGGATCTATTTGTTTTGCAATTTGCTTTACTTTACCTACATCACGCCTAGCCGTAGCACACATTAATATTAATTTATCTTTATTTGTATACATACCTTTTCCATATAGCCCTGTTGTACCTCTTTTTATTTTGTTTCCTATTTCTGTTGCAATATCTTCTGCTTTATCTGAAACTATAAATAATAATTTTGTAAAATAAATACCTTCAAAAATAATATCTATCATTTTACCAGATAAATATATTGCTATAGCAGAATATAAGCCAATTTCTATTTCTTTAAAAAACATTACATTTATTGCTACAATTATAATATCTGCAATTACTATTATTGTACCTGAATGTATATTATGATTATATTCTTTTACTATTTGTGATAATAAATCTGTTCCACCTGTTGAAGAATTATTTTTTAATACTATTGCTGTTCCAAGCCCTATTAAAATACCTCCATATATACAGGCTAAAAGCCTATCATTAGTTAATGGTTCTAGTTTTTCTAACACATCTATAAAAAAAGATAAACTTATTGTTCCAATTATTGAATTTATAAAAAACCCCTTACCTAATTTATAGCTAGAAAACAAAAACAGTGGAATATTTAATGCAATAATTGCAATTCCCATTGGCAAATTCAAAAAATAATAAATTACTGTTGCCAAGCCAGAAAGTCCGCCAGACGATAATTGATTAGGCAACAAAAATAATGCTACACCTACTGATATTATAAATGCTCCACATATTGTACCTATTATATTTAATATTATATTTTTTATATTTTCCATACAAAAACCACCTATATTACTATTATTAGTAATATAAGTGGTTCTATTCATACTAATTCGAAAGTCATACTTTCGGATTAGTATAAAAGTCGCTACGCTCCAAAGTTAGCACTTGCTAATCCTTATTTATTTTTTGTCTAACATATTCGTATAAAACAATACCTGTTGCAACAGAAGCATTTAAGCTTTCTGTTTTTCCTAGCATTGGTATTTTTACTTTATAATCTGCTAGGTCTTGAATCTCTTTTGAAACTCCATTTGCTTCATTACCTATTGCAATAACTTTTTTATTATAATTTATATTATATATAGTATCTTGAGTATTTGGAGTTGTAACAACCAATTTAAATTTATGTTTTTTTGTTTCTTTTATTGCTTTAACAATATCTTCACACTCAATAACCTTTACCCTAAAAATTGCCCCCATTGTAGAACGCACAACTTTAGGATTATATACATCTACAGTACCCTTTGAAACTAGTATTTGATTTAACCCTATACTATCTGCAGTTCGCAAAATTGTACCTAAATTACCTGGGTCTTGAATATTATCTAATGCTATAATTATATCTTGCTTATAATCTATTTGTTTATTTTTATTATTTTTTTCTACAACAGCAAAAATCCCCTGAGGAGAATTTACTTGTGATATTGTATTAAACACTTTATTTGCAACATACACACATTCATATTTTGCAATTTCGTACATTAAATTTTTAGGAATATTTTGTGTTTTTTCGCAATCATCACATATAACTATTTGATTTATTTGCGCTTCTTCTTTTATAGCTTCTTCTATTAGCTTTATTCCTTCTATAATATACTCATTACTTAGGTCTCTATATTTTTTATCTTTTAATTTTTTTACATGTTTTATAAATTCATTATCTTTACTAGAAATCACTATATAGCCCCTTCCGTTGATTTTTAATTACAATTAAGCTCAAGTAAAAAGTCTTTTACATCACATAATAATTGTGTATCAGATATTTTCTTTATTTTTAGTGTTATACTTGGTTTTACTCCATTTGAAAACTTAATTCTACTACCATATTTTTTTATCAACTCTGGTATATCTAAATTTACATTATTTTTAGCAAATGTAAATACTACAGAATCGAATTTGCTAGACACTTTGATTATATGTAGATTTTTACATATAATTTTTATTTCTGCGATTTTAGTTAAATCTATTACTTCTATTGGCATTGTACCATATCTATCTATTAACTCGTCTATTATATCACTTATATCCTCTTTAGTTTTGCATAATGCTATATCTTGATATACCTCTATTTTTTGACTTGAATTAGAAATATATTCATCTGGAATATAACTTGTAACATTTAAATCTATTTGTACATCTGGTTCTTCTTGTGTTTCTATACCTTGTACCTCTTTTATTACTTCATCTAGTAATCTACAATATGTATCATAACCTACTTGTTCTAAATGCCCATGCTGTATCTCGCCAAGCAAGCTTCCTGCACCTCTTATCTCTAAATCTCTCATTGCAATTTTAAAACCAGAGCCAAACTCTGTAAACTCTTTTATTGCTTTTAACCTTTTATCTGCCACTTCTGAAAGTAGTTTATCACGTTTATATGTTATATATGCATAACCCTGTCTATCTGACCTGCCAACTCTTCCACGTATTTGGTACAATTGTGCTAGACCCATTCTATCTGCATTTTCTACAATTATAGTATTTGCATTTGGAATATCTATACCAGACTCTAAAATTGTAGTACATACAAGCACATTTGTAGTTCCCTCTATAAAATCTTGCATAATATCCTCTATTTGAGTTCCTGTCATTCTACCATGTGCATATTCTACTCTTGCCTCTGGAACAAGATTTGCTATTTCTATTGCCTTTTTTTCTATATCTTTTACATTATTAAATAAATAAAATACTTGGCCGTTTCTCTCTAATTCTTTTGTTATTGCCTCTTTTATAACTTCTCTATCATATTCTAATACATAAGTTTGAACTGGTTTTCTATTATGTGGTGGTTCATATATTACAGACATATCCCTTACACCAACAATTGACATATGCAATGTTCTAGGTATTGGTGTTGCAGTCATTGTAAGAACATCTACATTTGTTTTATATTGTTTTATTTTTTCTTTATCTTTTACTCCAAATCTATGCTCCTCGTCTATTATAAGCAAACCCAAATCTTTAAATTCTACATCATCACTTAATATTCTATGTGTTCCAATTACAACATCTATTTCGCCAAGTTTTAATTTTTTTATAATTGCTTTTTGTTGTCTTGAAGATTTAAACCTATTTAGTACTTCTACCCTAATTGGGAACTCTTCCATTCTTTGTTTAAAATGCTTATATTGCTGGTCAGAAAGCACAGTTGTTGGCACTAAATACGCAACTTGTTTTTGATCCATTACAGCCTTAAAAGCTGCTCTTATTGCAACCTCTGTTTTACCATAGCCCACATCTCCACATAGAAGCCTATCCATTGGCTTTTGAGATTCCATATCTTTTTTTACTTCTTCTATGCAACGTAATTGGTCATCTGTTTCGGTATACTCAAATGTATCTTCAAATTGAGTTTGCCAAACGGTATCTTTAGAAAATGCAAAACCTTTTGCCTTTTCTCTTTTAGCATATAGCTCTATCAATTCTTTTGCAACTGCTCTTAAATTATTTTTTACCTTTGTTTTTGTTTTTTCCCAATCTTTAGTTCCAAGTTTATTTATTTTAGGTGTTCCTTCTCCGCCACCTATATATTTTCTAACACTATCTAGGTCATTTGTTGGAATATACAAAATACCATCATCTTGGTATTTTATTTTTATATAATCTTTTGTTGCCTTATCTGCTGTTATTGTATTTACACCTGCAAATATACCTATTCCGTAGGTTTTGTGTACAACATAATCTCCTATTTTTAGGTCAGAATATACTACCTTTTCGCCTTCTTTAAATACTGTATTTGCTCTTTTTTTACTTCGTTTTTCTCCACCAATTACATCATCTGCTACTATAACAACTTGATTTAAGTCATAATTTACATATCCAGATGTTAGGCCACCTATTGTAATTGTTACTATATTATGGTCATTTTTTACTATTATTGTATGATTTAAATTTTCGTCAAATTTATTTAAAATTTCATTTTCATCTAATAATTTTTTTATATTTTTTGCCTTTTCTTTTGAAGAAACTAGTATATATATTTTCTGTTTATTCTTTTGTGCTGTTTGTATTTCGGTAATTAATCTTTGAGTATCACTTTTAAAATAATTTAATTCTCTATAATTAAAAGTATATTCTTCTGTTTGTATTTGTGGCTTTGTATTTTGTTTTTCTATATATACTAATTTATTATTATAATTATTAAAATCAACATCTTTTAACATTCCATTATATGCTTCTGGATATATTTTTTCTTTATCTGTTAAAAGATTTATAACATTTTTTATATCATTTATTATATTATGTGTTCTTGTTTGAATTTTATTTATTTCGTCTATAAATATTAAGTATTTATCTGTTAAATAATCTAAAATTGTCTCTTGCTTTTCATAAAAGCAATCAAAATACTTATCTACTTTACTTATATAATTTCCACTTTTTATAATTTCTATATCTTCTTGGTTATTTTCATATTTATTTTCTATTTTTTTGCAAATTGTATCAATGCTTTTTTCTAAAACATACTCATTAGCAGGATATATTGTTAGTTTTTCTAGTGTCTCTGTTGAACGTTGGCTTACCACGCTAAACTTACGTATAGAATCTACCTCGTCGCCCCAAAACTCTATACGCATACCTTCATTTTCTGTATATGCAATATCTACAATTCCGCCTCTTACACTAAATTGGCCCTTTCCTTCTATCATATCACAGCGAGTATAGCCTAAATCTATTAGCATTTGTTTTAGTTTTTCTAATCCAAAATTTTCGCCTAATTTTAGTTTTATTACATTTTTATATAATATTTTTTTAGGAGTAAGTTTTTGCATAACTGCCTCTATTGTTGTTACAAATATTATATTTTTATTAGAATATATTTTATTTAAAGTATCTATTCGTTCATAACCCAGGTCATTACTTTCTGCTACATAGTCATATGTTACTATTTCTTTTTTAGGAAAGTGCATTACATTATTTGAAAAATAGCGCAAATTATTTATTATATTTTTAGCTTGAATCTCATTATATGTTATTATACAAGCAGGTCTTTTAGAAAATATATTTATTGCTGCAATTTGCTGTGCTACTCCCACGTCAATTAAGCCCGATATTGTAATCGGGCTTGTTTTATTTTCTATATTTTTTACTAAGTCCACAAATTTGGGACTTTTACCAAGTTCACCTAAAATTGTATTCATTATTGTCTCCCTTATTTTTGTATAATATTGATGTGTGCGTTTTTTTAATTATAACTAAAAAAGCCACAAAAGTCAATCAATTACAACATTTTAAATAGATTACAATTGTATTATTTAGTTATACAAAATGTTGCATATAAAGGTACAGACTTTATACCATTTGATACCCCAAAATTATTTGCAGATATTCGTATTGCTAAATTTATTTTATTTTTTTCTATAAAGTAATTTAAGCTTTTTGACTTTTTATTTTCATTTGCTTTTACTTCTATAGGAATAACACCATCTTTTGTATCAATTAAAAAATCAATTTCTGCAACTTGAGTTTCTGCCCAGTAATACAGGCTAATACTATTTGCTTGTAACTCATTTGCAACATAATTTTCTGTAATTACACCTTTATATTGAAAATTATCATTTAATAAAATCTTATTTCTAGGTATTTCTAGCAATTGTGTTAAAATACCAGTATCACTCAAATACAACTTAAATTTATCCTCTTGCATAAAACCTTTTAATGGTGTTTCAAATTTATTAACAAAATAACAAGGAATAACTAATTTGCTAGATATTAACCAATCCAAGCTCTCTTCGTAATCTCTTCTTCTTGCATTTTTTTCAATTTTAGAAAATTGGAATTTTTTATTTTCTTTAGCCAATTGACTTGGAATATTTTTATATATTCGTTCTATTTTTATATTTTCATAATAATTTGATGTATATTGTTTCATATCTGCTAAATAAGCATCAATTATAGATTGTAATATGCTATTATCAAATTTTAATATTTCTAAATTATTTTTTATAATATTTTCTACTGCTATTGGCATACCTCCTGTTGCTAAAAATAATCTATAATAATTTAATAATTTTTCATGAATTGGATTACTCATTTTTTTATTTTTGTTGTAGCAATCTCTTATTTCTTCAATTACTTGCCCATAATCTATTGATATTAAAAATTCCTCAAATGTCATAGGATACATATATTTAATTGTTACTTTACCAACAGGAAATGATGATTTAAGCCATTTCACAAAAAAATGTGAAACAAGGTGTGCTCATTTCACATTTTTTTGTGAAACTATATTCTTTATTTCACATTTTAATTTTTAATACAACCTAACAGCCAACTAAAAACGTGGAAAAATCACGTTTTTAATTATAATTTTCGTGATTTTTCCACGTTTTTAGTTATTTCCCATATGTGTGTTATTTGCCATACCTTGGGCTGAGGTTTTGTGAGTTGGGTTATTTCTATATTGGTGGTTTAGTAGATAAGCATTTTATTATACTACTATACTTTGATTAGTATTGTTTATTTTATCTATATAATCTTTATCTTCTATTTTAGAGATTGCAAAACATTTTTTACCTAAATCTTTTAATGATGCTCCTATGTGGTACAATTCTCTGTCGTCTATTACTATAAACCTATCATGAAACTTATTTGTTAATGCTACTTTTAAAGTTGGATATTGTTTATTAAATTTTGTTATATCTAATTTGTTTATTTGAGTGTTCTGTGATGTTAATATTATAACTTCTACATTTTTATTCTTTTTAGATAACATTTTTAAAATACTATCATCTATGTAATTGTCTATTATTAAAATCTTTTGTTTTGCCTTCTTTATAATATCTATTATTAAACTATATGCATCATAAACTTGCCCATCAAAAAATATGCTTTGTTTAAATTCTATTTTTTCATTTTGTTGAAGTTCGTTAAAAACTTTTTCAAACTTTCTTTCATGTTCTGTTAACATTTTGTTTTGTTCCAATATTTTATATTCTACATTTGTTAGTCTTGCAAATATTTGTCCATTTGTTGCTATAAATTTTCGCATTTCAATAAAAGCTTTCATGATATTTATGCTAACCTTAATAGCTATATCACTTTTTAGTAATGCTGAAAGCATCGCAATTCCTTGTTCAGAAAATACATATGGCAAGTATTTTCTATGTTGACCTCTTTTATTATTGTTTAAGGTGACAATTTGGCACCTTAAACATTCAAATTCTTTTTCAGTTAACTGAAAACAGAATTCTTTAGGAAATCTTTCTATATTTCTCTTTACTACACGATTTATATATTTTGTTTCGCAATTGTATAATTTTGCAACATCACTATCTAACATTACTTGTTTTCCTCTTATTGTATATATTAAGTTTTTTATATTTTCTATTTCTGTTGATAACTGTTCCTCTTCCACACTAACACATCCTTATTTTTTGATATTATTTTTATAAATAACAGATTATAATTTTTGATGTAATCTTTTTGAATTTAATTTTTTGATATTACAACATTTAAATAATTGACTATAATAATTTATCATGTATATAATAACATTTACATACATGTTATGTCAATACAAATTTTTGTTTTTTACATTTTTTGCAAAATTATCTTCTGCTGAGCGAAGACTAATTTATTCCCATATTATGGTATCGAAGCAAATTATCTGGTGCGCTTACAAAAAAAGTGCCCCAGGGTGGGCGGTTTGCCACACCTTGGGGCTGAGGTTTTGTGAATCGGGTTGTTGTGTTATGTTGACTGTGCCCTTCTGGGTCTTTCTGGCGCCACGCAAGTGGAAAATTTGAAGCCTCAGCTTTATGAGAACAAAAGCGGTGTGATTATATGCTTATAGCATTTTAGTGTAGTTATACATCGCGTATTTGTTCGTGCGCCAAATTTACGCAAGTAAATTTGTGTGCATTGTTGGAGCGTAGCGACCGCTAATCAAGAAAAAAACTTTTTTCTTGATTAGCCTTAAATTTTCCACCTCGCGTATTGCATTCGCTCGTATTTACTCTACATCTTTTAGTTTGAACTCTTTTGACATATTTTTCTTTATTAAAGTACATCGATATTAGGGATTAGGGGTTCAATATTAAAGTGGGACGAGAACCGTACGTTGCTGCTGCGGCTGTAAGTAGAATTGCTGAAGTCGCGGCTAGTAACTGGGTAGTAAGAACCATCGAAGTCATAGCCGCCGCCTCTGTAAACTCTGGTGTGGGTGTAGTTCGCCTCTTGTGTCCACTCATAACAATTACCTGCTAAATCATACACATTATTTGCTCTTGTAAATGTTGTTATTCCTGTATCTAACTTCTGACTAGTACCACTAGGCTTTATTATTTCTGCCCCATCACTTGAATATACATCTGTACCTTTGTAATTACCATAACTTTCTGAATTATATATATCATAACCATTTTGTTCTAACCACAAACATGTTACATCCCACTGGGCTCCCCATATCATACGCGACATTGTATTACTTCCACTCTTAGCCAATGTTGTACAATTTTTATACAATGTATACCAATTTGTCTTTGTTAACACAGTACCTGGCTTTGTACCATTCGCCGTTAACTCATATCTACCTATATAAAATCCTCCATACTTGTTTACACTATCTATCATTGTACTATACTCACTTACCATAGTATTAGCCATATTTTCTAACGAACTAAATCCTGCTGTACCATAATTTGAATCGTCATATCCTGAACCTGTTAATATGTCTGGCTCTCGGTATGAGGTACTACCTGGTAAGCCTCTAGTACCATTACTTCCACTTATTATACCAGATGCACTATATCTTGTTGTCTTCACTCCAGTACTTCCACTTAACGCTACTCCTGCTGTATTTTCTTCATACATAATACTTGGGTCTTCTACTGGCACCCATACCCATTCGTTTCCGTCTGTTTCTGCGTCGCTTATTACTACTCCGTCGTCTACTAGTGTTGCTGAGTCTTCTGTTACTCTGTATCCTTTTGGTATGGTTATTTCTGCTCCGGTTGAGTCTGTGATTGTCTTCTGCTCTGTGAATTCTTCTCCACTTTCTTTTGCCTCCTCAACCTGTGATGGTGGCATTAGGATTAAAGTAGGGCGGGAAGTGCTGTAGCTGACGTTGCTGTCGGTAGGACTGACGTTGTTGCGGTAAGTAACTGGAGAGTTAGAGCCAACGTAGCCACCTCTGAGAACTCTGCTGTAGGCGTTGTACGCCTCTTGTGTCCACTCCCAACAATTTCCTGCAAAATCGTACACATTATTCGCCTTCCAACTTTCACTAAAACCTGTAGGCTGCTTTGTACCTGCTCCTTCTGCCGAGTTATCCCTGTGGTTACCCCAACTACTTGAATTGTTTATATTATAACCATTCTCTTGCAACCACAAACATGCTACATCCCACTGGGCTCCCCATATCATTCGCGATATACTATTACTTCCTTCTTTGGCTAATGTTTTACTATTTGCATATAATGTATACCAATTCGTATTTGTTAATACTGTACCTGGTTTCGTTCCATTTGCTGTTAACTCATATCTACCTATATAGAAGCCACCGTATTTTTCTATACTTGCTATCATTGTATTATACT